>JAQBYL010000041.1 GCA_027622495.1 Pseudomonadota bacterium | reverse complement strand
TACTACACCCTGAACCGGATCTGCGCAAATCCATCTGAGACGCCGGTCTGATTCCCAAAATAAACGTCTTGCGTTGCCCTCTTCTCGCGCGTATCGTCGCGCGCGCGATCTACGTTATGGCCTGCCTTTGACCTTCACGTCCTTTCTGGACGATCCATCCAAGACACCCACGACATTTGGATTGTTCGACCTCGTGCCCGGTGAGTTGCACGAATCTAAAAACTTTTTGGAGGCCAGTATGGCAACAGGAACCGTCAAGTGGTTCAACCCAACCAAGGGCTACGGATTTATCGCACCGGAAAACGGTGACAAAGACGTATTCGTACATGTTTCTGCAGTAGAAAAAGCGGGCTTAGGCACCCTGACCGAAGGTCAGCGCGTCAGTTTCGAAGTGACTTCGGAACGCGGCAAAACTGCTGCGACCAATCTGCAGGAAGCTTAAGTCTTTCGCCAGTATCTGGCGAAACGGCTAAGCTGCCTGACAATGAGCCTCGGAGTTCCCTGCGAACTCCGAAGGCCCCCTTTGTAGCGCTCCGGATGCGCAACCCCTAGTCGCGATTGCCGCTGTGGTGGTAGCGATGCAGTTCGGTACCGGTGAACAGATAGTTGAACCAGCCTGCTCGCAGGTCGACGTTGCAATGCGACTAAGAAATATTTCAGATCACGGTTAAAAAAAGACCTCACGGTCATGCGCCACCGATCAGCCAGCGGGCAACGAAACTCAAGCGTCACCAGCAGCACGATAAAGAGACCGGTGGTGACACCCAGCGCCATGCTAAAACTCCAATCCCGGGTGATCGCCAACCAGATGATGATCAGTTTGAAGACGAACATGGTCGGCCAGGTCAGCCATGTAACGACCCAGGGGGTTTGTCGTCGATCGGATAAAGCCTGCTCTGTCATGCTGGTTAGACCCTTTAATTATCCATATATCTATCGACAGTTACCAATCTCAATCAGGTCTATAAAGAGACGCGCGCACCAGCCGCCGGTGGCGTTTCAGGCGGTCCGGCAAAACACTGCGCAATCTCCATCCACTGCCGAGCCGGCCCCCCCACAACGGTCAGGTTAACATCGGCAATGTTGCGTCCCTGCGTTACCACGTGGCAGAACTCGACTGCGGAACCCTGCACGTAATTGTCCACAGAGGGATCATTGAACACCCAGGACGCGCCGGATGGCGCGACGAGATTGACAGAGGGGGCAGGGCCCGGCGGTTGCATCCCGCGATTGGCGAAGGTCCAGCCATAGGTCTTGACGCCAATAACGGCAATGTTCTTCAGGCGGTCGCTGTTGGATCTGACCTGCCGGCGCAGGTCGTAAAGATCCTGGCCATGAGCCCAGGTTTCCATCTGTCGCGCGGTGGTGAACATCATCACGCCCATGTCGGGACCGAACCAGGGCACGCGACGCCTGGCATCACTTTCGCCCAGCAACCGGCACATTTCCTTAAAATAGGTCCACCAGGCGCTTTTAAGTTCATCCCCTGTGATCACCGGGTTCATCGTCGGTCCAAGGACTGCGGGTGTGGATTTTGCAGCCTGGAAGGCATCGGCGTCGGTCAAGGCCAGCACCGCCATCCGGTCCGAGCCATGCAGGTGCTGGACCACCTTGTTGATGGTCCAGTTCTTGAAAGGGGTTGCTCTTGCCCAGTCTTCATCGTCCAGGGTATCGAGCAGTGCTTTCAGTTCCTGCCCCTCTTCAAGCAGGTCAAGCGCTTGCTGCATCATCTTCATTCCGCCCACACTGGTTAAACATCATTCGAAACCTGCTCGACATAAATTACAAAACTCCGAGTAGCCAATGGTTTGATCGCAGCCCAGTACTCCTCCCATCTGGCATTAGAAACATGACTCAGTATTCGTTGCCTGTAGGCGTCCATCACTTCCTGCGATACGCGCTTCTGCAGATACTGGAGATAAACCTGTTCGAACAGCTGGAAGTTTCTTCGGTGAAACATGAACAGCCGGTACTCATCGGCACCAGTGAGCGTTTCTCCTTTTTGCTGCTTGCCGATTATTTCAGGGATCGGTGATGAAATAGTCTGGGTAAAAAGTTCCGTGCTCGATTCCAGAAGGGACTGCACAGTAGCGGCTCTCATTTCTGCAGTGTTCTGACGAAGCTGCGTTATGAGCACCAGCAGTGTGACAACAACAGCTCCAGCACCGACGATCTCCCCCACTGCTCCGAATGCAGCCCAGTTCACGACGCAGGCCTGGAAAGACGTTCTATGATCCGGTTCTTGCGCAATTGCGGGCCGACGAAACTCATTGGCATTTTTGATTGCATGCAATGTGCAAGCAACTCAGTCACCATACTGTTTGTACACACGGTTGCAGATCTCCTGAAAGGCGGGGAAGAAACGTTCAGCGTTGTTTTCCAGCCACCATTGCCTCAAGCCTGGGTAGCTCCACTCTCGCTTCACCAGGAATTAAATGTAATTTGCTTCTTTGCCTTCATATTCCGTGCCTTCAAATTTGAAGGCTGAGTTTGCCTGAACGATCTGGGATATACGGTGGACGCCGACATTGTTGCCGTCCGGGTCGTTGATGATCGCATAACGCGAACCCCAGAAAGTGTCATAGGGTGGCTTCCATATCTCCAACTACGAGATCGATCTGATTGAAATCCAATTTCATCGTTTGTGCCCGCTTATCTGGTTCGTTTTACTTGGCGCTACTGTGTCATCGATCATAACCGCAAATATTGTGGGTCCGACACAATGAAGTCACCGGTATAGCCCGACCCCTGAACTATTGCCAAAAAAGGGGATACCAGCCCACGCTATCCTTTTTGAGTTATCAGCGAGTTACTCTGATGGCACGGTGTTTTCGGCGGACTATGAAGATGCTGACGGTCTCTGCAATCCCTGTACTAATCTGGTGTCCGCCAGCGCATCTCTGGGTACGGCATTACTGGGTGCGGGTTTCGTTCTCAATCAGGCTGACCTCTTAACCAGCACCTTTATCACTTTCAATGTTCTTGTGCTTGGCTCTCCAGGTAGTTTTACCGCTGCGTTCGGCACGGTCGACCCCGCAACAACTCCTCTGGTTATCCGGTTCGGCACTGGGTGTGTGAATGCAATGACGTCTAAGGGAACTGGTTCTGTCCGGTCTTCGAGGGCCCGCGTCCGCGAACCCGACTCACTCGTCCTGCTTGGTTCAGGTCTAGCCGGGCTCGGTTTAGTCCGCAAACTCAGACCTGTGTCATTCAACCCAGGGGCGCCGTCTGCAAGTGCAGCGCGATACGCTGCCTCGTCGAAATATAGTGAGTCAGGATTGTGCAAAATCGTTTTGCGCGGAGAACAGATTATTCTTAACTACTTGATTTTAAATGATATTTGGTGGGTCGTCTCGGGTTCGAACCGAGGACCAACGGGTTAAAAGCCCGGTGCTCTACCAGCTGAGCTAACGACCCGAATATCGGGGAGCGCGAATTGTATGCATCGTACCCGGTGGGTACAAGTCGAAATTAGGGTTTACGTCCGGGCTGGTAACGAGTGACGTCCGGAAGACACGCAGCAGCAAAACCTGCGGCACGCAGACGACAGCTATCGCACCGCGCGCATGCACGGCCTGCGCTGTCCGGCTGATAACAACTGATTGTCTGCGAGTAATCCACGCCGAGGTCGGTGCCTTTCTTGAGTATGTCCGCCTTGGACCACTCGATCAGCGGCGCGTGGATGGTCAGCTTGCGGCCTTCGACGGCAGATCTGGTCGCAAGATTTGCCATCTGTTCAAACGCTTTGATGAACTCTGGACGGCAATCCGGGTAGCCGGAGTAGTCCACCGCATTAACGCCAATGAAAATGTCCTGCACATCGAGCACTTCAGCCCAGGCGAGACCCAGCGACAGGAAGACCGTGTTGCGGGCAGGCACATAGGTGATCGGTATGCCTTGCGTTGGTGTTTCCGGAACCGCGATGTTCCGGTCGGTCAGCGCCGATCCGCCGAACTGCGACAGATCTATTTTAACGATGCGATGTTCAGATACCTTAAGACTCGCAGCAATGCGACGTGCTGCATCGAGTTCAACTGCGTGGGTCTGACCATAGTCGAACGACAGTGCATATACCTCATGACCCTGCTCGTTTGCCAGCGCGGCAACCGTCGCTGAATCAAGCCCCCCCGACAACAGCACAACAGCGTTCATACGCCGGGCAGATCTCCCCACAGTAGTTTGTGCAACTGTACCTGCATACGCACTTTCAACCGGTCCTCGACAATCCAGTCAGCGAGGTTTCGCGCTGGTAATTCACTGGCACTGGGTGAGAACAACACTTCGCCAAAGCGCTCACTCAGCCGGTGGGTGTCACAGTTCAAACGCGCCCATTCATAATCAGCCCGGTCGCAGATCACGAACTTCGCCTGATCATGGCTGCCGCAGTGTTCAACGTTGGACCACAGATTGCGCTTCACCTCACCGGAACCCGGTGTTTTGAAATCAACGATCCTGGCAACTCTTGGATCTACCTCCGAAACATCCAGTGCACCGCTGGTTTCCAGTGAAACGTTCAGACCCTGGTCACAAAGCCGGATCATCAGCGGCAGTACATTACGCTGTGCAAGCGGTTCCCCACCGGTCACCGTGACGTGTTCTACACCATATGCCGCTACTGCGCTCACAATGGTGTCCAACGCTATCTGCTCACCGCCACTGAAAGCATAGGCGGTGTCGCAGTACTGACAACGTAAAGGACACCCGGTCAGGCGCACAAACACCGTAGGCAGGCCTACGGTGCTTGTTTCACCCTGAAGGGAAAGGAATATTTCAGTGATTCTCAGTCGGTCCGTTGCCGGTCCGCTCACTGAAGCTCCCGTGAGTAATTGGAGGCAAGCCCGGCAGCGGAACTGCCCGGAAACTCATTCTGCACCCGGTTGAGGTATTCCATTGCGCGATTGGTATCACCTAACCGGTGATATACAACACCCAGCTTGTACAGCGTATCTGCCACCTTCTGATGGTCCGGATACAATGTGATCACCTGCATGAACGACTGTCGCGCCTGTTCGTTGTCTGAACTGGCGAGATAGAGTTCACCGAGCCAGTAAAATGCATTCACCGTGAACTGCCCGTTCGGGTAGTCCACAATCAGCCTGTTGAACGCGGCCGTCGACGCATCAAAGTCTCTGGTCTTCATCAGATTAAACGCATCTGAATAAGCCGTGCGTTCATTCGAGCTGGCACTATCGGTGGCGATCCCTACTTGCGGGCGCTCACTGGATTGCGATGGGCTGGGATCAGTCATCGCGACACCCTCACCCGCGCGCAGTTCAGTTAGTCGACGATCCAGATCCATGTACTGATCTTTCTGATCGCGGGTCAGACGCTTTACCTGATAACCCTGCTCCTCGACCATACCACGCAGGTCCTGCACCTCCTGGCGCAGTATCTGGATCTGGTAAAACAATTCCCGCAACTGGTTAGTCTGGTCACCATCCGCCACAACAACCGGTGCTGCCGCTGAATAAGTGCGATTGTTCGCATCGTCCACCGGTACCGCGGCGTACAGAATTTGCGGACCCATAAATGCAATGTGCGCAGCAAACGCTGCGCACAATGTAACAACCGGAGTTCTGGTCATTGACCTCTTACCTGTAAATCATGACCGCACGGCGATTGCGCGACCACGCAGATTCAGTACTACCAGGGCTTTGCGATCGCTCTTCACCGTAGCTGACGGTTTCGATCTGACGTGCAGGTACACCCGAAGAGATCAGGAAGCTGCGCACAGCATCGGCGCGTCGCTCACCGAGCGCCAGGTTGTATTCGCGTGTTCCTCTTTCGTCGCAATGGCCTTCGAGAACCACACTGCGATCGCTGTTGGAACGCAACAGCCTGGCATGAATTTCAAGGGCTGACAGATCTGCCGGTTTGAGCACAGAACGGTCATAGTCAAAATAGAATGTACGACTCAGCGGACGACGTGTACTCGGATCGAGAGGGTTTCCCTGCGAATCGAAGTCAGAGGGCTGTTCCGGTGGTGGTTTCGGTGCCGGGGTGGTTTCCTGTACCGGTTCTGGTGCCGGAGGTGTGACTGGTTCGTCCTTGCCCGATGACGAACAACCAGCGAGTACAACACCGGCTAGCATCAGAGCCAAAATGACACGTAGACGCTGCTTAAGCATGGGTTTCTCCTGTTGAAATCATTCTGATCCCTGTTGGAATCTTTTTGGTTAAATATTTTTTGTTAGTGTATCGATGAACGGTGACCAGGCGGGTTCCCGAACATCCCCGGATGACGACGGCAAACGGTATTTCACCCTGCCATCGATTGAAACGACGGCGAGTATACCCTTCCCCCTATCTTGAGTCGCGTAAATTAGCATAGTTCCGTTTGGTGCAAGAGACGGGGATTCATCAAGGCTCGACTGCGTCAGCACCCGAACATCATCGCGCTCGAGGTCCTGCCAGGCGATATGGAAAATGCCTTCCCGCCGGTGAACGTACACCAGATGTTTTCCATCCGGCAGTAAACGAGCGCGCGCATTGTAGCTGCCCTGGAAGGTTAAACGCTCAACCAGATTGGTCTTGAGCTCCACGAGATAGATCTGCGGTTGCCCCGCCCGATCAGATGTGAAAATCAGACTGCCGCCATCGGGTGTCCAGCTGGGCTCCGTATCGATCGAATGATGGCGCGTGATCCGGCGAAGTGTGCGGTCCAGCAGATTCATGACGTATATTTCTGGATTGCCATCGCGCGACAGCACCAGCGCGAGCTGCCTGCCATCAGGCGAAAAAACTGGTGCCGAATTGATGCCGGCAAACTGGGTGACAATCTCGCGACTGCCTGTGGCGATATTCTGCAGCACCACCGTCGGTCGGCCGGTTTCGAAAGACACATAGGCGACCTGGGTTGCATCAGGTGACCAGGTTGCCGACATGAGCGGTTGTTTCGAGGTGAAAAGCGTACGCGCCCGTTCGCCATCGGAATCAGAAAGCTCCAGGCTGAAACTCTCATCACGTGTGCCTTGATCCTTTGCCAGAACGTAAATGAGGCGGGTGGAAAAAGCACCGCGTATACCGGTGATCTTTTCAAACACGGTATCGGCAATCACATGTGCAGCATCGCGCAGCTTGCTGCCTGGAACGTTGAGCGTATCGACATGCATTTCGCGCTCATTGACCACATCAAACAGCAGGTAATTCACAGCGATCTGCCCACCAGCCTGCAGCGTACTGGTGCCAACAACAAGATACTCAATGCCCAGGATCCGCCAGTCGCGAAAAAAAACTTCCCGCCTGGTGGTTGGCATAGACAGCATGTTGTCGCGTTCAAGGGGGGCAAACTGACCACTGCGGGCCAGATCAAAGGCAACGATGTCAGCCAGTGGATCGTCTTCAGGTACACCGGGACTCGACCCGAACGGCACAACCGCAATGCGGGTCTGTTTGTCATAGCCCGCATCGATGATGATGGTATCGAGTGAAGCTGCCCCCCAGCTACAAACACTCCAGCTGATCGATAGCAAAAGACCAAGGACCGGGATACGAAAACGCTCGAACAACATCATTACCTCAATAAATCTTCGGGTCGGAACAGGAGCGAAAAACGCCGGAAGTGGCGTTCAAACACTGAAGAATCTTCGGGAACCACAAACCGTCTGGCCTTGCGAACTGCCGATTCTGCGGATCGATCGAAGGCCGCATTGCCGCTGGACTGAACAATCGTCACGCTCACCACATCACCAGTGGGAATCAGTTCTACTTCGACTTTGGCCTGCATGCCATTGCGGGCACTGGGCGGACGAGACCAGTTTGCCTTAACCAGTTGATAGATGCCTGCCTGATAGGACGCAGCCATTGCCTGGTCGTTGCTCACTTCAAGCTGAGCGGTTTCTTCATCGAGTATCTGGTCGAAAGAAGCGTCTGCTAATGCAGCAAGCCGTTGCAGACGTTCAGCTTCTTCCTTTCTTTGCTGCGCTTCAATACGTTGTGCTTCAGCCAGCGCCTGATCAACCTTGGGCTGCGCCGCAACCGGTTTGGGCTCAGGGGCAGGTTTCGGCTTTTCCACTACCGGGGCGGGCTTGGCCGCGACCGGCTTTGGCTTGCTGACCGGTTGAGGCTTTGGCTTAGGCTCAAGGACTATCAATTGAGAATGAACAATCTGCGGTTTGATCGCCCTGACTTCCTGCTGATCCGGTTTCCAGTTTGAATACAGACCCAAAACCGCAAGGGCATGGATACCAAGGGCAAGGGCAAGCGGCAGACTGTAATAACGAAGCGCGGAAGACATCGGCGAGCCTATTCTCCGGTCAACTCCGGTGGATCAGTGATCAGACCAACACTTTGCGCACCAGCACGTTGAAGAACCGTCATTACCTGGATCACCTCACCATATTCAAGGCGTTTATCGGCCTTCACATAGACCGGTACCTCAGGTCGGGCATTCAGAATTTTCTGCGCCTGGTCATTCAGACTGTAAATGGTGACTCGTGTTCCTTCTTCTTCAGCATTCTGTATGCCGAGATTGACGAATATCGCACCGTCCTGGCGGATGGAGATCACAAGTGGATCTTCCTGATTGTCCGGTATCGCCTCTGATGGCGCTTTCGGCAGGTCGACCTGCACACCCTGGGTTAACAGAGGCGCTGTTGCCATGAAGATGACCAGCAACACAAGCATCACGTCGATATAGGGTACGACGTTGATTTCCGACATCGGTTTCCGGCGCGTGGCCATCAGTGCGCACTTCCATGTGTCGAAGCGCTGCGTGTCGCGCTCCGACCACCAACTTTACCGTGTGCTGCGCGCTGTAGAATGCTGCCGAGTTCGTCGCTGAATGCTTCGAGCCGTTTCATCAGACCTTCAACCCGGGAAGAAAAGCGGTTGTAGCCGATGACGGCTGGTATGGCTGCGAACAGACCCATCGCCGTTGCAACAAGCGCTTCAGAGATGCCTGGCGCAACCGATGCGAGAGTAGCCTGCGTCATATTCGCAAGAGAACGAAAGGAATTCATGATGCCCCAGACGGTACCAAACAAACCGACGTACGGACTGGTCGATCCGACTGTTGCCAGAAACGGCAGATGAGTCTCGAGTGATTCTTCCTGACGATTAAGTGCTACCCGCATGGCACGCTGAACGCCCTGCATGATCGTATCGACTTCAGCTCCAGGCTGATCTGCAAGGCGGGTAAATTCCTTGAAGCCTGAAACAAACACGCTCTCGATACCGTTCAGATCTTCCTGGCCATCCAGTTCGTTATACAGCTCCCGCAAGTCGATGCCCGACCAGAAGTGCTCTTCAAAAACTTCCACTTCAAGCTGGATGCGGCGGATATAGAACCAGCGCTGAAAAATCATCATCCACGAGATGACCGACGCCACAGCAAGCAGTGCCATGACCAATTGAACCAGAAGGCTCGCATTGGCGATCAGTTCAAATATGGAAATCTGTTCTGCCAACGAATTCCTCCTTTCAGTTGGATTTCAGGTCGAGGTTCGCCTGTGGAGCATCTGCCTGATCAGGGACCACCAGGCCAAAATGAAGATAGGCTTTCTTTGTGGCCACACGACCTCTCGGGGTACGCATCAGGTAACCCTGCTGGATCAGAAAGGGTTCGATCACATCTTCAATGGTATCCCTTTCTTCGCTGATTGCTGCGGCAATGGAATCGAGACCCACCGGGCCGCCGTCAAATTTATCTATTACGGTCTCGAGCAAACGCCGGTCCATCTGATCAAAACCTTTCTGATCGACATTCAACATGTTGAGCGCGGCGCTGGCAATTTTGCGGTTGATCCTGCCATCCGCACGAACTTCAGCGTAGTCACGTACGCGCCGGAGCAAGCGGTTAGCAATGCGTGGTGTTCCCCTGGAACGCGATGCGATTTCTCTTGCACCCTCAGCATCCAGTGACAGCGCAAGCTTCTGGCTCGATCGTGTGACGATCTCGCACAGTTCATCAACGGTATAAAATTCCAGACGCTGAACAATCCCGAAGCGGTCGCGCAGCGGTGAGGTCAGAAGACCGGCGCGGGTGGTCGCACCGACCAGGGTGAATTGCGGAAGATCGAGTTTGAGTGAACGCGCTGCCGGCCCCTCACCGATCAGTATGTCGAGCTGAAAATCTTCCATGGCCGGGTAGAGGATCTCTTCCACAACCGGGCTCAGACGGTGAATTTCGTCGATGAACAGCACATCGCCTTCTTCCAGGTTGGTCAGCATCGCCGCAAGATCACCGGGTTTTTCCAGTACCGGGCCCGAGGTTGACTTGATGGTTACCGACATCTCGTTGGCAATAATGTGTGCAAGCGTGGTCTTGCCGAGACCCGGTGGACCAAAGATCAGCGTATGGTCCAGCGCTTCGTGCCGCTTGAGCGAAGCAGAGATGAAAATCTCCATCTGCTCGCATACATCCACCTGACCGATGTATTCGTCAAGAAGCAGTGGCCGGAGTGCCTTGTCCAGACGTCGTTCCGGCGTGCCCGATGCTGCGCTGATCAGCCGATCAGGCTCGATGGCCATCTACAATGCCTCGCTCTGGCGTGCGATGCGCTTCAATGCTGCGCGGACGATTTCTTCTGTGGTGAATGCTTCATCTGCCACATTCTCGACAATGCGCGCCGCTTCGGCTGGTTTGTAACCCAGCGCAACCAGCGCATCCAGAGCCTCGTTTGAATGACTCGGCCGCGAGCGCGTCGGTTCGGCGATGGTGGGAATGCCGGCGAGCAGGTCTTTCAACTCCACCACCAGCCGTTCAGCCGTTTTACGACCAACGCCTGAGATGCTGGTCAGAACCGTGATGTTTCGTTCTGCCACCGCGCGAGCCAGATCTTTGAGCGACAACCCGGCTATCAATGCCAGCGCAAGCTTCGGTCCGATGCCGGATATCCGGATCATGGCGCGAAACAGATCCCGCTCAGCGCGATTGTCGAAGGCGAACAAAAGCTGAACGTCTTCGCGGACCACGAAGTGAGTGTGAACGCGAATTTCACCGCCTGCCGCCGGCAATCTCGCGATCAGGGTGGCCGACGGTTCGAGTTCATAGCCAACACCCTGTACATCGACGACCAGCGTGCCCTCGACGACCTCAAGTAAAATCCCTCTGATCTGGCCGATCATCTGCTGGTCATTGCCTGGTTGATGGTGTTCTGTGGGCTAGGTTAGAGAGTTCGTGATCAAGTGACAAATGACATTTGATTTCAGGCCGCGCAATCACGTGTTTCCCAATGCTCACCGACGCAGACTCGAGTGAACATGACAGATCGCGATGGCCAGCGCATCGGCTGCGTCCTCACCGGGCTCACCCGGCAAATTCAGCAGTATCCGGACCATGTGTGCAACCTGACTCTTGGCTGCCGCCCCGTTTCCGACAACGGTTTTCTTAACCAGCCGCGGAGCGTACTCATGCACACTGAGTCCTCCGGCCACCCCGGCGGCGATCGCCACACCCCGGGCCTGACCCAGCTTGAGTGCTGAACCCGGGTTGCGCGCCAGGAACACGGCTTCAATAGCCATTTCGGCCGGTTTATGTTCTGCAATGAGTTCAGTGATGCCGCGGTAGATCTCGGCAAGACGCTCGGGCATCGGTGCCTTGGAGGTGCGAATACACCCGCACGATACATAGACCGACCTTCCGTTTGAGGTTTCCACCACGCCATAGCCAGTCCGGACGGTTCCCGGGTCGATGCCCAGTATGCGGGTCACGGGCTAGTCGCCACGATCAGTGCTGATATTCCATATCCGGAAATTCAGCGTTGCTGTAGACGTTCTGAACATCGTCCAGATCTTCAAGGGCTTCGATCAGCGGAGCAACTTTCTCTGCCACCTGGATATCGAGTTCATTGGTAATCGACGCGACCATGCTCACTTCTGCCAGGTCCGGTATGAGATTGCGCGATTTCAGCGCATCCACCACCGTACTCATGATTTCCCAGGGCGTGTAAACCGTGACCGACCCGTCTTCATCTGTGTCGATGTCGTCGGCACCGGCTTCGAGCACTACCTCCATGATCTGATCTTCATCCGCACCCGGCGCAAACGAAATGAGACCACGCCGCTGGAACAGATACGCCACAGAGCCGTCGGTACCGAGATTGCCACCATATTTAGTGAAGGCGTGACGTACCTCGGCAACTGTGCGATTTCGGTTGTCGGTAATTACCTCAACCAGAACGGCAACCCCGCCACTTGCATAACCTTCATAAACAAGTTCATCGACGTGACCACCATCCAGATCGCCAGCGCCGCGCACTATCGCCCGGTCAATCGTGTCTCGTGGCATGTTGACAGACAAAGCCTTGTCGACCGCCGCGCGCAGACGCGGGTTGTCATCCGGATCGCCACCGCCAACACGCGCGGCGACGGTGACTTCACGAATTACTTTTGTCCACAATTTACCCCGCTTGGCATCCTGTGACGCCTTGCGGTGTTTGATGTTTGCCCATTTGCTGTGGCCAGCCATCTAAAGTCTCCTGCGCCTTCCTTTCAGGCTTTGCGCAAACGAATGTGTAATTCCCGCAACTGATGTTCATCAACCACGCTCGGTGCATTTGTCATCAGACAGGCTGCCGACTGGGTTTTTGGAAAAGCAATAACATCGCGGATAGCCTGCGTTCCAGTCATCAGCATAACCAGTCTGTCCAGGCCAATGGCGATACCACCGTGAGGCGGGCAGCCAAATTTGAGAGCATCGAGAAACCAGCCGAATTTCACGTCGGCTTCCTGCCCGATCTGCATGGCCTCAAACACTGCTGCCTGCATTTTCGGATCATATATCCGCAGCGACCCGCCACCCAGTTCATAGCCGTTCAACACCACATCATAGGCCACCGCCTTGACTGACAGAGGGTCTGCAACCACCTGTTCGGGGCTTGCTGCCGGTAGCGTGAACTGATGGTGTACCGCACCGATCCTGCCCTCACGGCTTTTTTCAAACATCGGCCACTTGACTACCCAGCACGGTGCCCAGCGATCTTCGATCAGACCAAGGTCCCTGGCCAGTTCGTTGCGCAACGCACCCATGCTGTCATTTACGACCGATGCTTTGTCAGCCCCGAAAAACACAATATCGCCATCGGTTGCACCACATCGTTCAAGAACGCTGGCTACCACTGTTTCTGGCATGAACTTCAGTATCGGCGACTGCAGGCCTTCTGTGCCCGCTGACAGGTCGTTCACCTTGATGTACGCGAGCCCCCGCGCGCCATAGCGGCCCACGAACTCCGTATAGGTGTCGATCACCTTCCGGGAAAGTGTTGCCGCACCCGGTGCACGCATGGCAACAACACGGCCTTCTGGGTCTTTCGCAGGACCGCTGAAAACCTTGAATTCAACCTCTGCCATCAGGTCGGCGATGTCGGTAAATAAAAGCGGGTTGCGCAGATCTGGTTTGTCGCTGCCGTAGAGGCGCATGGCCTCGTCGTACTCAATGACCGGAAAGTCCTTAAGCGTCACAGAAAGCACATCGGCAAAAAGACGTTTCAGCATGCCTTCGGTCAGATCCATGATCTCTTGATCACTGATGAAGGAAGCTTCGATATCGATCTGCGTGAATTCCGGTTGCCTGTCATGACGCAGATCTTCATCACGATAACAGCGTGCGATCTGATAGTACTTGTCGATCCCCGACACCATCAGCAACTGCTTAAACATCTGCGGTGACTGCGGCAGAGCAAAAAACTGACCTTCATGCGTGCGGCTCGGGACCAGATAGTCGCGCGCACCCTCAGGGGTAGCACGGGTCAGGGTGGGTGTCTCGATTTCCCAATACCCGGCGTCCTCGAGGTAGCGTCGCACACCACTGGCAATGCGCGCTCGCATCTGCATTCGTTGTTGCATTTCTGGTCGACGAAGATCCAGGTAGCGATACTTCAGCCGCACATCTTCGCCAGCCTCCGAATACTCATCCAATTGAAACGGCGGGGTTGCGGCGGCATTAAGTACATCAAGCGCAAGCCCCAACACTTCGATCTCACCCGTCACCATATCCGGGTTAGTGCTGCCTTCGGGGCGTGCTCGTACCCGCCCGTTGACGCGCAGAACAAATTCGTTACGGACGCTGTCTGCCAGCGCAAAACTCTCAACCGTGTCGGGGTCGTAGACCACCTGCACAATTCCAGTGCGATCCCGCACATCAAGAAAGATCACGCCGCCATGATCACGGCGACGGTGAACCCACCCGCACAATTCAACCTCTTCACCGATGTTTGCAGCGGTGACGGTTCCACAGTAGTGACTGCGCATCTGTTTGCCTTTGATGTTTTAGTCTGATCTGCCGGGCGAAGACTTTTTCTCGCCGCTCGACGCTGATTTGGTTTCGCCACCACTTGATGACGATTTGCTATCGGATGACGACTTTGAATCAGAGGACTTGGAATCCGAAGATTTCGATTCAGAAGACTTCGCATCAGAGCTACCCGAACCAGAAGACGAACTCGAATCGGATGAAGAATCCGAAGAGGAACCACTGACGTTCTTTTTCGAACCGCCTTTTTTAAAGTCTGTTTCGTACCAGCCACTCCCCTTCAGGCGGAAGCCCGCAGCAGAGATTTTTTTACGTAACGAGTCTTTGTCACAGTTCGGGCACGTGACCAGAACAGGTTCGCTGACTTTCTGAATCGCTTCCATCTGATGACCGCATTGCTCACAGCGATATTCGTAAATTGGCATTCTTCAACTCTCTTTGATCTCAATGTCGCTGTTCCACCGACCGAAAAAATTCTTCCGCTGGTCAGACGAGCGGCGCATGATCTTAAAAAAACCAGCAAAAATACAGTGATTTCGTCGCTTTTTGTTGCTACATATGGACTTATCCGCTATAAAACGCCGCATTGATCACCTGCCATAACGCGGCGGTGATCGAAAAGAGAGCAAACCTGCCTGATCTCGCGAAAGGCCTGATCTCGTAAAAGGCCTGATTTCGTAAAAAGAATGGAGCTCTCCTTAGCGGAACGAAGCGAAACCCCGAAATACAAGTGTGGAATCGCCTCGCTCAATGGTAAATCCTCTAGGAATACATACATGGCACGTAAAAAGGCTCCAGCAAAGAAAAAGGCAGCAGCAAAGGCAGTAACGAAGAAGGCAGCGGCAAAAAAAGCACCTGCGGCAAAAAACCCACCGGCGATCCGAACCAAAATGACCAAAACAGCCATTCTAGGTGATATCGCAGAAAAAACTGAGCTCAGCCGCAAACAGGTTGGCGCTGTTATCGAAGAACTTGAAATACTGATCGAACGTCACATCAAGAAGGGTGGCGCTGGCGAATTCACTCTCCCAGGTCTGTTGAAAGTCCGTTCGGTTAGACGACCGGCAACCAAGAAACGCATGGGCCGTAACCCGGCGACTGGCGAAGCGATCGAAATCGGTCCTAAGCCAGCATCCATCAGAGTGCGCGTAACGGCTCTGAAACGTC
>JAQBYL010000040.1 GCA_027622495.1 Pseudomonadota bacterium | reverse complement strand
GCCGGGAAGGTGGGCACTTTGGCGAGTCGGGTAGATTGTTCTATGAAATCACCGAACTGTCGAAAATGCGAATTCCGACCATCTCCCTGGTGTTTGGCGCATCCACGGCCGGCGGTGCCTATCAGCCGGGCATGAGTGACTACAACATTTTTATTAAGGGGCAGTCGAAAGTTTTTCTTGGAGGTCCGCCGCTCGTCAAGATGGCGACCGGTGAAGATGCGGATGAAGAGAGTCTGGGTGGTGCCGTCATGCACACCACCATCTCTGGCCTCGGCGATTACCTTGCAGAGGACGAACTTGATGGTATTCGCATGTGCCGCGAAGTGGTGGCACATCTCAACTGGCGCAAACAGGGGCCCGGCCCTTCCGGGCCGATTGCAGAACCGGTGCACGATCCGGAAGAACTGCTCGGCATGGTCTCGAAAGATCTTCGCACCCCTTTCGACATGCGCGAAGTCATCGCACGCATTGTGGATGGCTCGGAGTTCGAGGAATTCAAAGGGCTTTATGGACCGACACTGGTCTGCGGCTGGGCGTCGGTCCACGGTTTTCCGGTCGGTATTCTCGGCAACAATGGTGCTCTTTTTTCTGAGTCTTCCGAAAAAGCCGCCCAGTTCATTCAGCTGTGTAATCAGATCGATGTGCCGCTGCTGTTTCTTCATAACATCACCGGCTACATCGTCGGCACCGATTTTGAACAGGGCGGTATAACCAAGAACGGCTCGAAGATGATCAACGCGGTAGCCAATTCCACTGTACCGCACATCACCGTGATTGTGGGGGCATCCTACGGTGCCGGGAACTACGGTATGAGCGGGCGTGCCTTTGGTACGCGTTTTACCTTCATCTGGCCCAGCGCCAAGATCGCCGTCATGGGCCCCAAACAGATGGCCGGGGTGATGACCATCGTGCAGCGCGCAGCTGCCGAACGGCGTGGTCTCAAGTTTGACGAAGAAGCCAACGACAAACGCGCAGCCACCGCCGAGTTCTGGGCCGAGGAGCGATCCAAAGGTCTGTTTGCGACCTCCCGGGTATCTGACGATGGCATGATTGATCCACGTGACACACGCACCGTGATCGCGATCGCGTTGTCGGCTTGTCACAACAAAGAAGTCAAAGGGACCAAGGAGTTCGGCACATGGCGGATGTAGCATTCAAACCGATCCGCCGTCTGCTCATCGCCAATCGCGGCGAGATTGCACGTCGGATTATCAGAACCGCGCACGAGATGGGTATCGGCACTGTGGCGATCTATGCCGATTCAGATGCAGGTGCACCGTTTGTGCAGGATGCGGACATGGCAATCGCGCTGAACGGACGCACGTCGGCCGAGACCTATCTCGATGCGGGCAAGGTGCTCGATGCGTGCAAACGCTCGGGCGCGGATGCGGTCCATCCAGGTTATGGCTTTCTTTCGGAGAACACCGGTTTTGCCCTGGCGGTGACCAAAGAGGGGATCAAGTGGGTCGGACCTTCGCCTGAATCGATCGCGATGATGGGCGATAAGCTCGCCGCCAAACGGCTGATGCAGGAGGCCGATGTACCGACTTTGCCGGCGCAGGAAATCCGCGCGGGTGAAGACGTCGAGGCGGCAGCGCAAGCGATTGGTTATCCGGTGCTGGTCAAGGCATCCGCTGGAGGTGGCGGTCGCGGGATGCGGGTTGTTGAACGTCCCCAGGATCTGGCTGCCGCGATTGAGGGCGCACGTCGCGAAGCGGGTGCGGCGTTCGGAGACGACACGCTGTTCCTGGAACGCTGGTTGAGTACTTCCCGTCATGTGGAAATTCAGATTCTGGGTGATGAGCACGGCAACCTGGTCCATCTGTTTGAGCGGGAGTGTTCGATCCAGCGGCGTCATCAGAAGATTATCGAAGAAGCGCCCTCTCCGGCCGTTACACCGGCCTTAAGGGAACAGATGGGTGCTGCGGCCCTCGCGGCTGCAAACAGGCTGGGTTATGCCTCCGCAGGGACCGTGGAGTTTCTACTCGATGGGCAGGACTTCTGGTTTCTCGAAGTGAATACCAGGCTGCAGGTCGAGCATCCGATCACCGAGGCCATAACCGGTCTTGATCTGGTGCGCGAACAACTGCGGATTGCTCAGGGAGAACCCCTGGGCTACACCCAGAACGATTTGACGATTACCGGTCACGCCATCGAGGCCCGGGTATACGCAGAAGATCCAGCCAACGATTTTCTGCCGTCCCCAGGTATCGTGACGGTGTTCGAACCAGCGCCCGGAGCCCGGTTTGACTCCGGTGTGGAGTCAGGCAGTGAGGTCAGCATCGAATTCGATCCGATGATTGCCAAAGTGATCGTGCATGCACCCACACGCAGCGAAGCGGCGGCCCGTCTTGCCCGCGTGCTCGAAACGTCGAGCATTCAGGGGCTCACACACAACCGCGATTTTCTCGTTGCCACACTTCGCAGTGATGCCTTTATCAACGGTGAGACAACCACCGACTTCATCGAGCGGGTCAATCCGGCACGCAGGAAATCCCTGGATGAAACAGACCTGGTTGACGTGATGATCGCGGTGGTCGCCTTTGGTCAGGCGGTTAACGCGCGGGGGGCAAATGTGCTGCAAAGTATTCCACGGGGTTGGCGAAATTCGCACATGCCGGCAGAGCGGGTGGTCTTCGTGGTTAACGGTGAAGACCGCGAGTTGCGCTATCAGCAGAACCGAAAAGGGGTGCTGGTGGTGAGCACGGGTGAGCGTACGTTGAATGTGCAGGTGTACCGGGCAGATGATCTCGACATCGACCTTGCCGTGGACGGGCGACGGTTCAAGGCAAGAATCCGGCAGGTGGACGCTCGATGGCTCGTTCACGGTCCGGCAGGCGACATCGAGTTTGTCGAAAAGCCCCGTTTCCCACTGCCGGGGTCGGCAGAATTTCGCGGTGGTCTCAAGGCTCCGATGCCAGGCAAGGTCCTTGCCACCATGGCAAAAGTGGGTGATCAGGTAAGCAAAGGTGACGTGCTTCTGATCCTTGAGGCAATGAAGATGGAACATCGCATTACCGCACCGGTGGACGGCACGGTCACGGAAGTCCACGTTGTGGTTGGTGATCAGGTGGCCAACGATCAGATGCTGGTAGTGCTTAAGGCGCAGGAGGAAGAATAGGGTGTCAGATACACAAGCGACTCTTTATGAGATACGAAACGGTGCCGCGTGGATCACCTTGAACCGCCCGGAAAACCGCAACGCGCTTTCATCGATACTGGTCAATGAGTTGTATCAGCATCTGCTCAATGCCAACGAAGATCGCTCCGTTCGATCGATTGTTATTACGGGCACCGGCCCCGCTTTCTGTGCCGGTGCAGATCTGAAGAGCCCTCCCGGTGGCGTGGTAGATGGCAAACAGTCAGTTCCCTATCCGCAGGTGTTGACCACCATTTTAGAAAGTGAAAAGCCGGTTATTGCGGCGATCAATGGAGCAGCTTTCGCCGGTGGTCTGGGCCTGGTGGGTGCTGCGGATATCGTGATTGCGGTGGAAGACGTGCAGTTCAGTTTCAGCGAGGTCCGAATTGGCGTGATCCCCGCGGTGATCTCGGTGGTCTGTATACCCAAGCTTGGCACCCATCACGCGATGAAGCTGTTCGTGACCGGTGAACGTTTCACCGGCCGCCAGGCCGTTGACATGGGCTTTGCCCATCGTGCGGTCGCAAAGGATCAGCTGGTTAGAGCGGTTGAAGAAGAAATCGACATGATCAACCAGGGTGGCCCCATCGCCGTCGTCGAGTGCAAGAAGCTGGTCCGTGCTGTATCAAAACTTTCCATCGAAGAGGGCTTTGACCTGACCGGGGAGTGGAGTGGGCGGATGTTCCGCTCTGAAGAAGCGGCCGAAGGAATGGCTGCGTTTCGCGAAAAGCGCAAAGCCAACTGGATTGCAGCCGATTGACCTACGACCCCAACAACCCATTTGCAAAAATTCTGCGCGGCGAATTGCCAGCGCACCGTGTCTATGAGGATGACCGCACCTTTGCGTTCATGGACCTCATGCCGCAGGCCGAAGGGCACACGCTGGTGATCCCGAAAGCGGCTGCAATGAACCTCTTCGACCTCGAAGCTTCGGAGCTTGCGGCAACCATCCAGACAACCAGGCTGGTGGCAGCGGCTGTTAAAAAGGCTTTCTCTGCCGAAGGTGTGATGATCGCGCAACTCAACGGGGCCGCGGCCGGGCAGTCGGTCTTCCATCTGCACTTTCACATTCTGCCACGCAACGATGGCGTTGATTTGCGGATGCACGTGCGCAATATGGCGGATCCGAAAGTCTTGAGTGAACACGCTCAGCGCATCCGTTCCTGTCTTCCCACCTGATCTGCTGGTATTTAGGCGGGGGTCGGCCTAGTCTGCGATCTCGGAGTCGGCCAGGCAGTCGCTGGCGGGCATTGCATGCAATGACCGCGGGAGGAAAGTCCGGGCTCCACAGGATAGGGTGCCAGGTAACACCTGGGGGGCGCGAGCCTACGGAAAGTGCAGCAGAGAGCAGACCGCCGAAGCCGTGAGCTTAAGACGTTTGCGGCTGGTAAGGGTGAAAGGGTGCGGTAAGAGCGCACCGCGTGCGTGGTAACACGGCATGGCATGGTAAACCCCGCCCGGAGCAAGACCAAATAGGAATCCTTTGGCGTGATCCGCGCCGGATTCGGGTAGGTTGCTGGAGGCCGTCAGTGATGACGGTCCTAGATGAATGACTGCCGGCTTGAGGGTTCGTTCGCGAATCACTTCGAGTCACAGAACCCGGCTTATCGGCTGACTCCGTTTGATATATCAAAACTATTTTTAATTCTTATTTTGAATATTTGTCGGGAATAAAGTTAATTTAGTTTCTAAAAACGAGTAGCTATTCGTGGTTAACTAAGGCTTTGTTGTATAAAAAGCCGAAAATCCTTTTAAATCCATAGCTTATGACCACTTTTCCATTGACTCTCCGGTTGGCAGATCTATAGTGTCACCGGATGGGATTTTTAGGGAAAAAGTGGGAAATCTGGATCGAACCCGCAGTTCATGAGACTTGTTCCGGCCGATGATCGGTTTTGACGGCCGTTTTCTTCTGATTTCTGCACTTGCCGTGCACTGCCTCGACCGATCCAGCCCTTCGAAATTGTGTTTCGCGGAATCGTTAACGCCAAAATGGATGCTAAAGCCCGCGTCGCTCTGCCGACGCGCTTTCGCGATGCCATGCAGATCGCCTGCGAAGGTCGACTGGTGCTTACCATCGATACGGCGGAACGATGCCTGCTCATGTATCCGTTGCCTGAGTGGGAGGTGGTGCAGCGCAAGCTTGAAGCCCTTTCCAACATCCGTCGGGATACCCGCAGGTTACAGCGCCTGCTGATTGGCCATGCGACCGATCTGGATCTGGATGCAAACGGCCGGATCGTCATTCCCGCGATGCTCAGAGATTTCGCTGCCCTCGACAAGACTGTGATTCTGGTTGGCCAGGGTAACAAGATTGAGATCTGGAGTGATGCCAACTGGCGCGATGGCATGGCGGTGTGGCTGCCGGAACCAGGTGCGGATACCGCCGACGATGTGGACGCGTTCACCGGGTTGTCGGTTTGAGTGAAGCGCACAAACCCGTTTTATGTACCGAGACGATTGAATATCTGCTGCAGACTTACACAGGTGGTGGCGTGTTTGTAGATGCGACATACGGTCGAGGCGGACATGCACGTGCACTGCTTGCAAGACTAAGCGTCGATGCACAGCTGATCGTCCTGGATCGAGACCCCGACGCGTTTGCCGATGCGTGCCTGCTGGCAAAGAAAGATCCACGGGTTATTGCCTTGCACGGAAAGTTTTCGCAGATCGGTGAATTGATCCGCGATCGTTTCGGTGAGATTGATGTAACTGGCGCGATGATGGATCTGGGTGTTTCGTCGCCACAGCTGGATACGCCAGAGCGGGGTTTCAGTTTTCGTTTTGACGGTCCCCTCGACATGCGCATGGATCCGACCTCCGGGGTATCGGCAGCCGAGTGGCTGAACACTGCACGCGAAGCCGATATTGCCAGGGTTCTGAAAGACTTTGGTGAAGAACGACATGCTCGGCGTATCGCCAGATCCATCGTTGACGCACGACCGCTTCATACCACTACCGATCTCAAAGAGGCTGTAGGGCGCACGATGCCGCGAAGCACCAAGGGCAAACACGATGCCACCCGCGTTTTTCAGGCGGTTCGCATCTATGTGAATGCAGAGCTCGATGAGATTGCCGAAGGCATGCAGCAGTTGTTCGCCCTGCTTGCAAAGGGTGGTCGTCTCGGTGTGATCAGTTTTCATTCGCTCGAAGATCGTGTGGTCAAACGTTTCTTCAAAGCGCTTTCACAACCGCCCGCCCTGCCACGCAGACTGCCGGTGCGCGATGATCAGGCTGCCGCTCCCGCGCGGTTGATTGCCGGGCCACTACGGCCAGGGCTTTCTGAGGAGCGGGCAAACAAACGTGCTCGCAGCGCCATTCTTCGCGTTGTTGAGCGCGTTGAAGAGAAGGCGGCATGACCCGGATACTTCCAGTGATCTGGACACTTGCGCTGCTCGCTGCTGTTGCTTCGGCAATGCTGGTTGTGCAGCAGGCTCAGAAAGTCCGGCAGTTGCATGTGCAGTTGGAAGCTGCGCGGCAGAAACAGGATGAAGCGCTCATCATGCACAGTCGGCTTCTTCTTGAACGTGGTGCGCTGGCTGCGTACTCGTCGGTTGAACAGACAGCGACCACAAAGCTTGCGATGAACTTTCCTGAAACTGCAGAAAGGATCAGCCGGTGAACCGCTGGCGCCACTATACGCTTGTGTGTGCATTCATGGTCATGATGGTTGGCCTCATCGGCAGAGTTGTTTATCTGTCTACGAGCGAGCATAAGTTTCTGCAGGCACAAGGCGACGCACGATCAATCAGGAACGAAGTCATCCCCTCTTATCGGGGGGTTGTTTACGATCGTTCAGGCCAGGCGTTGGCGGTCAGCACACCGGTTATTGCAGTCTGGGCTGATCCGAAGACCGTGACGCTCGACACCGATCAGACCCGGAATCTGGCGCTCGCACTTGGCCGGTCGGTTCCGGATGTGACTAAGAGCCTGGGTCAGAGCAACCGTTTTGTGTATCTGAAGCGTGGTCTCACTGTAGAGGAAGGCAAGCGTGTCGGTGATCTGCATCTGCCTGGGATCTACCAGCAACCCGAGTACCGACGCTACTACCCCGCCAGCGAGACGGCCTCGCACGTGGTGGGGGTAACCAGTGTGGATGATGTTGGTCTTGAAGGTATTGAGCTTTCGTTCAATACCGTGCTGAAAGGCCAGCGTGGTGAAAAAGTGGTGCTGCGCGACCGGCTTGGCAACACCATCGCGGATCTGGAATACAAACAGGCGCCGCAGATCGGTCGTGATCTGGTTCTGAGTCTGGATCTGCGCCTTCAGTTTTTTGCCTATCGTGAACTCAAAGCGGCAGTGCAGGGGCACCAGGCGGTATCCGGATCGCTGGTGATGGTAGATGTGCTGACCGGCGAAATTCTCGCGTTGGTTAATCAGCCGTCATACAACCCCAATGAAAACGTGTCTGGTGGCTTCAAAGGAATGCGCAACCGGGCGGTGACCGACACCTACGAGCCAGGGTCAACCATCAAGCCCTTTGCGGTGCTGGCGGCATTGGAATCAGGCAAGTTCAACGCGCAATCAACCATCGATACATCACCGGGTTATTTTCGTGTGGGAAACAAGCTGATCGGTGATCCATCGAATCTTGGCGTAGTATCGCTGACCCAGATTCTGCAGAAGTCGAGCCAGGTGGGCATCGCCAAGATTGCCCTCGAACTCGAAGAGAAGAGTATCTATGACGTGCTGGTTCGGGCTGGGATCGGTGAGTTCATCGGCACTGGTCTGCCCGGGGAGGCGATGGGGACGTTGTCTGACAACGGTCTGCGCAGCCCGATCATGCGCGCAACTCTCGCCTACGGGTACGGCCTTACAGCTTCACCACTGCATCTGGCGCAGGCCTATTTGAGCCTCGCAACCGACGGCGTGCGTGTGCCGCTGTCGATTCTCAAGCAGAAGTCTCCGCCACAGGGGGAGCGCGTGTTCGACGCAGGTCTGGTGAAAGAAGTCGTCCATATGATGGAAAGCGTGACCCAGGGTCAGGGTACCGCAGTAAAAGCGCAACTGAGTGGCTATCGCATTGCCGGTAAAACCGGGACATCGCGTATTGTCGGAACCACGGGTTATGACGACCAGCGGCACGTAGCTATCTTTGCCGGTATAGCCCCGGCAAGTGCACCAAGAATCGTGATGGTGGTGGTGGTCAATGAACCCAAAGGTGAGCGAGTAGGCGGTGGAACGGTCGCTGCACCTGTGTTCGCTAGAGTTGCAGCAAGAGCATTGAGATTGCTCGGGGTCGATCAAGACCGGGATCCGGGGGCTGCATGAACATGTCGCTTGCGAGCCTCCTACATAACGATTCACTTCCTCAGATTGTTCTTTCGGGGCTGACGGAAGACTCCCGCCAGGTGCAGGCAGGGGATGCCTTCGTTGCCACCCGCGGTGAGCACAGCGATGGGCATGTGTATGCTGCCCAGGCAGTTCAATCCGGTGCAGTCGCAGTCCTGTGCGAGCAGGATCTGAAAGGCTTGAGCGTACCCGCCATCAAAGTCATCCGTCTGCGCGAACGGCGCAGCGAAATCGCCGCGCGATTTTTTGCCGATCCAAGCAGATCACTCTTCTGTATCGGCGTGACCGGTACCAACGGCAAAACCTCGGTGGCACACGAAGTCGCTGATCTGGCTTCACGCCTGGGCGCGGCCTGTGGCTTTATCGGAACAATTGGCTGGGGTGTACCCGACGATCTGAAGGCATCGGTCCTCACCACTGAAGGCCCACTGGTTATTCAACAGCGGCTTGCCGATCTGCGCGATCGTAATTGCAGCTGGGTCGCCATGGAAACAAGTTCCCACGCGCTGGATCAGTACCGCGTTGAGGCGGTTGCGTTTGACGTTGCAGTATTCACCAACTTAACGCGCGATCATCTGGACTATCACCAGAACATGGCGGCATACGGCGCTGCTAAGCGTCGACTCTTTCTGTTCGAAAGTTTGAAGCATGCGATCGTGAACATCGGTGATCCATTCGGCGCGGATCTGAATGCTGAGTTACGCACCGCGGGACGCCTGCAGGTCATAAGCTATGGTACGGATGCAGCCGATGTGCACTGGCAAGCGGTGTCCCGACACGACCAGGGCTTCAGCGCAGAGCTTGTCACGCCGTGGGGCAGGCAACGTGTCGAAGTATCGCTGGTTGGCATGTTTTCGTTGACCAATCTCGCAGCGGCAGTTGCGGTGTTGTGTGTTGGTGGCATGCGTTTTGCGGATGTCGCTTCACATCTGCATCAAGTCAGGTGCGTACCCGGTCGGATGGAGTTCTATCACGCGCCAGGCAAACCGGCGGTGGTTGTGGATTTTGCCCACACACCTGATGCGCTGGGTGCGGTGCTCAAGACCCTGCGCGGGCATTGCAAAGGCAGATTGATCTGTCTGATCGGTTGCGGTGGCGATCGGGATACCGGCAAGCGCCCGCTGATGGCTCGCGTTGCCGAGCAGGAGGCTGATCAGGTGATCCTGACCAGTGATAACCCGCGCAGCGAGGATCCGCAGGCGATCATCAACGACATGCTTCGTGGCATGCAGCACCCGGAGACGGTTCTGTGCAATCCGGATCGAGCGCAGGCGGCTCTTATCGCTATGGAAACCGCCAAGCCCGATGACCTGGTTCTGCTTGCCGGGAAGGGTCATGAGGAATACCAGGAAGTTTCCGGTAAGAGGTTTCACTACAGCGATCGTGAAATGGCCCATGTCTTCATGGGGCATGCTTCATCGAAGGGAGATACCTGATGCTGTTGTGGGTAACTGAGTTTCTGGCCGAGTACATCAGCGGGTTTTCGGTCTTTCAGTATCTGACCTTCAGAACCATGGTCAGTGTAGTTACTGCGCTGTCGATGGCGCTGGTGATCGGGCCGATCGTGATCGAACGTCTGAGCCACTATCAGATCGGCCAGACCGTGCGGGACAACGGCCCGGAAAGCCACCTCAGCAAAGCCGGCACACCCACCATGGGCGGTGCACTGATCCTGATCGTCATTCTGATTACCACATTGCTGTGGGGTGATCTGGCCAATCGATATGTGTGGACCGTTCTGTTTGTAACCTTTGCCTTCGGTGTGATCGGCTGGGTGGACGACTACTTCAAGTTGACCAGAAAGAATTCCCGCGGCCTGATAGCGCGCTACAAATACTTCTGGCAGTCAGTTGTGGGTCTGGCGACTGCCTGGTTCCTTTTCCATACGGCGCAGATACCGGCAGAAACAAGCCTGTATGTCCCATTTTTCAAATCCGTCGCCATTCCGCTGGGCATCGCCTACATCTTCGTCGTCTACCTGGTTGTGGTCGGCATGAGCAACGCGGTGAATCTGACAGATGGTCTGGATGGCCTGGCCATCATGCCGACAGTCATGGTAGGTGCGGCGCTGGGTCTGATCAGTTATCTGGTGGGTCATGTCGAGTTCGCTGCCTATCTGCAGATACCACACATCCCGAATGCCGGAGAACTGGCAGTTTTTTGTGGTGCCCTGATCGGGGCGGGGCTCGGTTTTCTGTGGTTCAACACCTATCCCGCGCAGGTTTTCATGGGTGACGTGGGTGCGCTTGCCCTCGGTGCGGCACTGGCGGTGGTTGCAGTGATCATCCGGCACGAAATTGTGCTGTTCATCATGGGTGGTCTGTTTGTGCTGGAGACGGTTTCGGTGATTCTTCAGGTGGCGTCATTTCGTCTCACTGGCAAGCGGATCTTCCGCATGGCACCGATTCATCATCATTTCGAACTAATGGGCTGGCCGGAACCGCGAATCATCGTGCGTTTCTGGATCATCACCCTGGTTCTGGTTCTGATTGGTCTTTCAACGTTGAAGTTGCGCTGATGGTCATGCGAACTGCCATCGTCGGTCTGGGTGTTACGGGGTATTCGTGCCTGAAGCATCTGCATGCGAGTGACAATCTCGTGGTGATAGATACGCGCGCTGCACCACCGTTTCTGGATGATGCAATGCTCAACTATTCAAATGTTGAGTATCTGCTCGGTATCAACCGTTTCGACTTCTCTGGTGTTGATCGGATTGTTGTGAGCCCCGGTATTGCGCTTGACGCGTGTCTTCTCGAACCGGCCCTGAAACAGGGCATCCCCCTGGTCAGTGACATTGACCTGTTTTTCGATGCGGTTACACAACCGGTTTATGGCATAACCGGGACCAATGGTAAAAGTACCGTAACCGCCATGCTTGGCCATCTGAAAAACAGTCTCGGTCGCAATGCCCCTGCCGGTGGTAACCTGGGCGACGCGGCACTCGACATCATCGACCCGCTGGCTGACTGCTATGTGATCGAGCTTTCGAGCTTTCAGCTTGAACGCATGGCGCACCAGCATTTTGAAGCGTCAACCATCCTCAACCTGTCTGAAGATCACCTGGACCGTCACGGTGATATGAGCCGCTATCAGGGCGCCAAACAGAGAATCTACGCAGACACCGGTCTGGCTGTGTTCAATCGTCAAGATCCGCTGACACCGCCACGGCTAAATCAGGCAGGCGCAAAAAATCAACCAGCGCGCACTGTGAGTTTTGGTGCCCACGCACCGGCCAGGCCAGCCGACTGGGGCGTGGGTCTGCGCGATGGCAAACGGGTTCTGCTTTGTGGCGATGAGATCGTGATGGGCGTGGATCAGATGCCGGTCAGTGGTCTGCATAATGAGCAGAACGTTCTGGCTGCGTTCGCATTGAGCGGCGAAGACCCATATCTGCTCGCAGACGCGATTGCGAACTACCAGGGTCTGGCTCACCGCTCGGAGCTGGTTGCTGTGCGCCGCGGTGTGCGTTTTATCAATGATTCAAAGGCAACCAACGTTGGCGCTGCCCTCGCAGCGTTGCATGGTCTGGGTACGCGACCTGCCAACATACATCTGATTGCCGGCGGAGATGGCAAAGGCGCGAGCTTTTCGCCACTTCACGATGCGGTTAGGGACTTTGTTGTTAAAGCCTACCTGGTGGGTAGAGACGCCAGACTGTTGGCGGAAGCTCTGCCTGCAGATACGTCTGTCTGTTTTTGTACGACCGTAGACGAAGCGGTTGTGCAGGCTGCCGCGGATGCACGCTCTGGCACGATCGTCCTGCTCTCCCCTGCATGCGCCAGTCTGGACATGTTTCCCAACTATCGTGTGCGCGGTGAAGTTTTCCGCGCCGCAGTGGACTCGCTTTCATGATTGCCTCGCTTGACAAGCCATTGCTTGCAGCCTGGGTGCTCGCGCTGGCATTTGGTGCGGTCATGGTGAGTTCGTCGTCGGTGGCGCTGCCGGGAGATTTTCTGCAGAAGCATGCGGCGTATATCGTTGCGGCAATCGCAAGCTTCAGCCTGATGTGTGTAGTGCCGCTGATCTGGTGGCGCACCCTGTATCGGTTCGCCTGGTTAGTCGCAATCGCTCTGTGCGTTCTGGTTCTGGTGCCGGGGATAGGGATCGAGGCCAACGGTTCGCGGCGCTGGATCGGCGTTGGCAGTTTCACCATACAACCATCGGAATGGGTCAAACTGTTCCTGGTGGTTTATCTGGCCGGGTACCTGGCACGCTTCGATGGTCAGGTGAAAGACCGTCCCTGGGTGATGATCCGACCGCTGTTGATGCTGGGCCCGATCGCAGGTCTGTTGCTGGTGCAGCCCGACTTTGGTTCGGTTGTGGTTCTGGGTGGCACGGCTTGCGGCATGTTGTTCATTGCAGGTGCTCGGTTGCGGCATTTTCTGCTTGTTTTTGTAACGGCCGCCAGCCTGCTCGGTGCACTTGCCGTTCTTCAACCGTACCGCATGGAACGGCTGATCAGTTTTACCGACCCGTGGGCGTTTGCATTTGGCAGTGGTTACCAGCTCACGCAGTCACTGATCGCGTTTGGCCGGGGTGAGATCTTCGGTTTAGGTCTTGGCGAAGGTATACAGAAGCTTTTCTATCTACCCGAGGCACACAACGACTTCATCTTTGCAGTGATCGGCGAAGAGTTAGGCCTGGTCGGTGCAGTTGTGGTGATCTGTGGTTTGAGCTGGCTGGTGCTGCGGGTGCTGCGAACCGGTCGCCAGGCACACAGCTGTTCCAGGCCTTTCACTGCTTATCTGTGTTACGGCACCGGCCTGGTTCTGGGCATGCAGATGCTGATTAATCTGGGTGTCAGTACCGGAGTGTTGCCAACCAAAGGTCTCACGCTGCCGTTCATCAGTTACGGTGGGAACAGTATCGTCGTGTGCTCACTGATGCTCGGTCTGGTGATGCGTGGCTCCATGGAGATGGAGGCTGAAGGTGGTTGAGTCGCAGAGCTACAACGTGCCGGAAATGCGCAGAATCAAGTGTATACACTTCATTGGTATCGGTGGCGCAGGCATGTGCGGGATTGCTGAAGTGCTGCTCAATCAGGGTTACACGGTAACCGGATCGGATCTCCACGCGGGCGCGACCACGCGAAGACTGGAAAAGCTGGGCGCATCTGTATCGATTGGTCATAACGGAGAAGGTGCACAAGACTGGGATGTGGTGGTGGTCTCAAGCGCAATTACCGAAGACAACCTGGAAGTCCAGCTGGCACACGAACGCCGAATACCGGTTATTGCACGCGCCGAGATGCTTGGGGAGTTGATGCGCTACCGTCATGGCATAGCCATCGCTGGCACCCATGGTAAAACCACAACAACGAGTCTGGTCACCGCGATCTTTCAGGCCGCGGGGCTCGACCCGACGTTCGTCATTGGTGGTCTGCTCAAGAGTGCTGGAACCAATGCACGTCTGGGTGCTGGCCAGTATCTTATTGCCGAAGCTGATGAAAGCGATGCCTCCTTTCTGCATCTGCAGCCAATGCTTGCCGTGATCACCAACATCGACCGTGATCACATGTCCACATACAACAACGATTTTGAAAAGCTCAAGAGCACCTTCGTCGACTTTGTGCATCGTCTGCCGTTCTACGGTCTGGCTGTGCTTTGCATAGATGATCCGAACGTCCGCGAGATCCTGCCGCATCTTTCGCGGCCGGTCCTGACTTACGGGTTCAGTAAAGACGCAGACGTCCGGGCTTGCGACATCATCCGCGGTGGTGGGGCCTGGCAGTTCCAGGTTGAACGACCAGGCAAGCTTTCCAGTCTGCATATCACCCTTGCGATACCCGGAGATCACAACGTGCTGAATGCACTCGCTGCCATCGCCGTTGCTACAGACGAGGGCTTGAGTGACGAAGCAATATCCACGGGTCTCGAGAATTTTTCTGGCGTCGGTCGCCGTTTTCAGATTTCCAGGGACGTGCAGATAGGCCAGGCCACCGTGACGCTGGTGGATGACTACGGCCATCATCCAACCGAGGTCGCCTCGGTGATCAAGACCGTTCGAATGACCTGGCCAGACAGCAGGTTAGTGATGGTATATCAACCCCACCGGTACAGCCGCACACGGGATCTCTTTGATGACTTCGTGAAAGTCCTCAATGATGTCGATCTGTTGCTCGTAGCGGAAGTCTACGCTGCCGGTGAACAGCCGATCCCCGGTGCGGATGCCAGAAGTCTGTGTCTTGGCATGCGCCAGCGCAGCGATGCTCATCCGGTGTATGTGGAAGATCCTGATGAAGCGATATCGCTGCTTCCGTCGCTGGTTAAAGCTGGTGATGTGGTGGTCATTCAGGGTGCCGGAAATATCAATCTGGTTGCCCAGGCATTTGGAGGTGACCGTGCTGGTTAAGTCGCTTTGCGTGCTGGTGTTGCTGGGTCTGATTGCAGCGTCCAATTTCGCCGCCAGGCAGTTAAACGAACCAATAGGTCACGTTTCGATTGGTGGCAGCCTGACCGATGCGCAGCGGAGCGAAGTGCAGAGCGCAATTGCACCGGTCCTCGGTGGTTCACTGATGAGTACCGATCTCAATGATCTGAAAAACCGGATCGCTGATCTGTCGTGGCCGCGCTCGGTGGAAATTCGCCGTGTGTGGCCCAATCGGCTCGACATCATGGTCGAGAAAGAAATGGTCGTTGCTCAGTGGTCTGACGGCAGCTTTGTGACTTCGGCTGGAGCGTTTGTTAACCAGCCCGAGACGTCGAGCCAGTTACCGGTATTTGAATGTGAGTTGTCTGCGCCTGGTGAAGCAATGGAGGTGTACCAGATGCTCAAAGGGATTATCGGGCGCGATGGCCTCAAGGTAGTTGTGTTGAACGAAAATGCGTTCGGTGAGTGGCGCGTAACACTGAGCGGCGGCCTGCAGGTAGTGCTCGGTGCTGAGCACATCGCAGAGCGATTGCACCGGTTTCTGCTTGCGTATCGTCGGGTAGTCGCAGCCAACATCGAGCAGGTTGAATATGTTGATGCACGCTACCCCAATGGCATTGCCATACGCTGGCGTGAAT
>JAQBYL010000039.1 GCA_027622495.1 Pseudomonadota bacterium | reverse complement strand
GCTCGGCTCACATGACAAAGCCGCTACCCACTATGCGCTCGCGCGCACTCTGTATGATCTCAACCGAACGGATGAAGCTCGACAGGAACTCCTATACGCCCTCGAGATTGCGCCACGCTATCTCGACGCACTGAAACTACTCACAGAGATCAGTAAATGACGCAGCCCCAAGAGGACACCGAACTCAAAGTTGAACGCTTTCATCATGGCATCAGAGTGATCCGCGCCGAACTCGAAAAAATCATCGTCGGTCAGCATCAGGTTCTTGATCAACTGTTGATTACCGTCCTGATCGGTGGTCACTGCCTGATCACCGGGCTCCCCGGCACTGCCAAGACCCTGATGGTGCAATCCCTGGCGGACGCTCTGGGGCTAGACTTCAAACGTGTGCAGTTCACACCAGACCTGATGCCCACCGATGTGACCGGTACCGACATCATCGATGTGGATCCTGCCACCGGCGAGCGGCAATGGCGTTTTGTGCCCGGGCCGATCTTCGCTAACCTGCTGCTGGCGGACGAAATCAACCGCACACCACCCAAGACCCAGTCCGCGCTGCTTGAAGCCATGCAGGAAGCGCATGTCACCATCCGTGGTCAGACCCACATGCTTGCGCAACCGTTTGTAGTGCTGGCCACCCAGAATCCAATTGAACTGGAAGGCACCTATCCGCTGCCGGAAGCACAGCTCGACCGTTTTATCTTCAACGTGATGATCGACTATCTCGACGCTGATGAAGAGGTCGCGGTTGTTGAACGAAACACCCTGGGCCTGGGCATGCCAAAGGTGAATCCCTGTGCTACCGCCGAAGGTATCATCGAAATGCAGCAGCTTGTTCGCCAGGTGCCGATCAGTGATGCGATGAATCGTTACGCCGTCAACCTGGTCCGTGCCACCCGCCCGCTTGAGCCGACCGCCACAGAACGTGTGCGTCAGTATGTTACCTACGGTGCATCTGTACGGGCGGCGATCAATCTGTCTCTGGCTGCCCGTGCCAGGGCGTTGCTGAACGGGCGCTATCACGTGATTGAAGAAGACATCAGTGAACTTGCTGCACCGATTCTTCGCCATCGGTTGCAACTCAACTACCTGGCCGAGTCAGACCAGGTCAATGTCGATGACCTGATCAGTGATCTGCTCGTACAGGTCCGGCACGGTTGATCGCATGACCGGTTATGCCCGCCAACGTCTGATCGACCCTAAGGTTCTCGGCGCGCTGCAGAATCTGGAATTGATCGCGCGCACCGCGGTGGAAGGCGCCTTGATTGGTCTGCATCGGTCTAACACATTCGGGTTCAGCCCGGAATTCGCCGAGTACCGGGCCTATGTGCCGGGTGATGATCTGCGCCATATCGACTGGAATGTGTTTGCCAGAACCGATCGAACCTACATCAAACGTTTTTTTGGCGACACCAACTGCCAGTTGATCGTTCTGCTGGACACCAGTGCATCGATGGGCGTAGGTGACCCGGCCCTTGGTCTCACAAAACATGACTACGCCCGTTTTATTGCGGCAGCGCTCGTTTACCTGGCGGCCCGCCAGCACGATGCGATCGGCATCCTCGGCTTTAATGACCAGACTAGCCTCTATCGACCGGCACAGACGCACGCCGCCAGCACCCGACGGCTTTATCACGATCTGGATGAGTTGAAACCCGGCGGCGGCACAGACTGGCACCATGCGCTGACCCAACTTCAGGGGTTAGCGACCAAGCGCAGCCTGCTGGTTCTGATCTCTGACTTTTACACCGACATTGACGATCTGGGCAACGTTCTGCGTGGTTTTGCAGCGCAAGGGCACGATCTGCTGGTGATCCATCTTCTGCATCCCGGTGAGAAAGAAGTCTCGCTGCAAACCGGGTCGACCCTTAAGGATGTTGAGACCGGTCAACTGATGGCAGTGTCGAGCGACGAATTGAGATCAGACTACAAGACGCGTCTCGAGGAGCATGTGCATTCGCTCATGCGCAGCACACGGGGAATGGGTGGGCACTTCATGAGCCTTGGCACCGATCAGCCGCTTGATCTGATGCTTTCTGAGTATCTGCGCTTTCGCGCGAGGCATCCCTGATGGGTCTGACCTCAGCACTGTTCTTAGGCGGGCTCTTGAGCCTGGCCCTGCCGTGGCTTTTGCATCGCATGACTGCCCACGATGACAAGCGAATCGACGTGAGTTCGCTGTACCTGATGCGGCCAAGCGAAACCCCTGCTAACACGGTTAAAAAAATCCGTCATCCCTGGTTATTGGCTACACGCCTGCTGCTGCTTACTGCACTGTGCTTCAGTTACGCGCAGCCCTATCTGACGGATCTGCTTGTTGCTGCATCGGAACGCAAACCGCACCGAATCATCGTGATCGATACCTCTGTGTCCATGGGTGCTGCAGATGGCAGCAGCTCACTGGATCAGGCAAAAGATCAGGCCCTCGACCTGCTGAGCGAACTTGCCGTTGGCCAGAAAGCGGCGTTGATCACGGCTGCGACCGACGTCGACCTGCAAACCGGGCTCACCGCTGACATCACTGCCGTTCGCGCCGCGGTCAACACGATCCAGCCGAGCGAAGCCAGTGCATCCATGAGCCGTCTGCCGGCCCGCCTGACCACTCTGATCGACACCCTGGTTGCACCAACCGAGCGGGTGGAAGTGCATCTCTTGTCTGACTTCCAGGCAAGTGCAATGCCACACTCATTCAACCAGCTGGTGGATGGCGCACGCTGGCCATTGATTCTGCACCCTGTCAGACCGGCGCCTGACAACTGGGGCGTGAGTGCACTAACCTATCAGCGCGATCGCAACCAGCTCGACGTCACCATCCAGAGTTTTGCCGCAGGCGCCGCCTCTATAAACGTCGACCTTCTGCAGAACGATGTCAGAACCGGCACGCAGGTGGCCGAGCTGCAACCGTTCGGCAACACCCTCCTGAGCTTTGACGTGGAAAGCTTACGTCGAACCGACCGTGCCTGGACGGTCCGTCTGAATCTGGATGACGGTCTGCGCGCAGACAACGTCAGATACCTGGCCGCCACCGCCGCGCTGGGCGCGCCACTGCCCGTCTTTGCTCCGGCCGAGCAGCCCTTTACCTATATCCGCGCAGCGGTCAGCGCAGCCTCCGGACGATTTGAACCGTTGCTGTCGGACACCCTCGATGACTCTGAGGCGCCAGTTCTCATTCTGCTGGATCCAGGTGTGCTCCCGGCAACCGCCGACGCCAACGTACGCCGCCACCTTGACCGCGGTGGGGCGGTGTTGATCATTGCCGGTGAAGCAACCCGCAAGGCGGGCAGAATACCGATCCTTGACCTTAAGATCGCCGCAGACCGCATTACTCAAACCCGCCGTGGGGTCATCGCCGCGGACCGCACCCACCCGATCCTGACCGGGTTTGACGGTTGGCGCGATACCAGCGTATACCAGGCCGTCGGTGTTGAAGGACAAGCCATCCTGACCCTGGATGACAATCAGCCGCTGCTCGCCGAATATCCGGTCAGAGCCGGCCGGCTGCTGCTGCTGACCACCGCTTTAGATCCGGCCTGGAGCAATCTGGTGGTCCAACCGGGCTTCGTCACCTGGCTTAACAACACGCTCGCCTACCTTGCCGAAGACATGTTGCCAACCGATGCGCTGGTGGCCCAACCGTTTGCCATCCCTGCTGCGTCAGTGCAACTGCTTGATCAGGCCGGGAAACGGGTCTTGAGCCTTTCCGACAGCGTTGGTCGCCCGGCAGTAAAGGTGCGCAATGCCGGCCTGTATGAACTGCGCACACCGAGCCACCGGCGTCTGCTGGCAGTCAATGTGGACCCGCTGGAGATGGATCTGCGCCGGGCCTCGCCTGAGCTCCTCGAAAAATGGTCCGCCGCGCTGGCCAACCGTGCCTCCTGGGCGTCAGAATCAGTGAGTGCAGCGCGGCCGACTGATCCGGCACAGACCAGAACCCCGCTTGGTCCCTGGTTGCTTCTAGCACTCGCGGCCCTGGTGATCATCGAACTGCTGGTCGCCAACGGGGGTCGATCTGCACAACCCAGCAGGAATGCCACGGTATGAGTAAGCTCGACGGGTATATTCAACAGTGCAAGGGCAGACTGAAAAGCCGCTTCGTTGCCCGCGGTCTGTTTCTGCTCGTGGCAGCAGTCGTTCTGTTTACTGTCTTGTTTGCCGTTTCGGTGGTGACCTATGTGCCCACCGCCACCACCGTGCTGATGTTGCGCGTCCTGCTTTATGCGGCTCTCGGCGGCGTTGTGGCCTGGCTCATCTGGAAACCATTCACTGCCAGATCGGTGACCACCACCATCGAAGCATGTGTTGCGCAGTTCAATGGGCGTCTCGCGACCTGGCGTGATACCACCGAACGCGGCCACCTGACGCCAATCCTCACCCTGCTCACCGACACCGTCGCCAGAACGGCCGAACAGCATCCACCCCGGCGCGTGATCCCCGTGAGCCATACGCTGACACCCGCTGTGGTTGCAACCCTCCTTGTCACGGCAATGATCACCTGGATGAGCACTGGCAACTCGCCCTGGCAGCTTGCCGCAAAAAGACTCTGGACTGGCGAGCTGTTCACCAGCGCGGCTCCGTACATTGCAGTGTCGCCAGGCGATCTTGTGGTACCGCGGGGCACCGATGTGGTGATCGAAGCGCAACCGGGAGGCTTCCTTGCCTCCACCATGACCATCAGCGCCAGATTCGAATCCGGTCTGACAGCCGAAACCGCCCTCATGGTCAGGCTGGCGGACGGCAAATTCGGTTTTGTCCTGGTCGGGGTAAACGAACAGGTCAGCTACTACGTTCATGCCTCCGGTATGAACTCAGCCCGATACCAGATCCTGGTGGCGGATCTGCCACGGGTTACCGAAGTCTCGGTCACCTTCGACTTTCCTGAGTGGACGGGCTTGCCGCAACACACCGAGCACGATGGCGACGTCACTGGCCTGCCAGGTACCGCTGTACAGATTGCCGCATCTGTAGACCGGCCGCTGGCGGAAGCCATTCTGGTGGTCAACGGCACAGCCAGTGATATGCGAAGTGAAGCCCTGGCCTTGAGCGGCGAGTTTGCAATCGACAAGCCAGGCACCTGGCACATTGCCATGGAGCACGAAGGCGTGATGGTCAGAATCAGTGACGAATACCTGATTCGACCGGTGACCGACCAGCCCCCGGAGGTTGCCTTTACCTGGCCCGGGCACGATCGTCAGGCCACCTCCATCGAGGAAGTCACGTTGCGTTTTAGCGCAACCGATGACTTCGGAGTGGAACAGTTCCGGCTCAAGTATTCGGTCAATGCATCGAGCTGGAACAATGTCGAGTTCGCTCCCGGAGCAGACGCCGAATATGTTCTCGACCTGGAAACCTTGAGCGTCAAAGAGCCGGACCAGACCCGGGCATTACGGGCCGGTGACATGCTCACCTTCTACGCCGAGGTCGCCGATCACACCCAGACCACCCGATCGGCCCTGTACTTTGTTGATGTGCGCCCATTCGACCGGATCTACCGCGAAGCTGACCAGGGAGGTAATGAAGGGGGTGCCGGGGGCGCCGGTTTTGAACTGGCTGACCGCCAGCGTGAGATCGTGACCGCTACCTGGAACCTGATCCTGCGCCAGGATGAAGAAGCCGCGGGCGTTGAGCGCAATTCGAGCAACAGCGAACTGGCCTTGAGCGACCAGGCTGAACTGCTCGCCATGCTTCAGCGTACCCTGAAAGATCAGGTCGCCACGCTGATCGAGCGCGCCCAAGCGCGGGATCTGACCAGCGACGATTCAGTGGACGCGTTTGTTGAAGAACTCAACAAGGCGGTCGAATACATGGATCCGGCGGCCGAGATGCTTGAAACCGGCGCCTTCAACGACGCCGTTACACCAGAACAACAGGCGCTGCAGCACCTTCTGGCTGCCGAGACGACCATGAGCGACGTCAATGTTTCGATGGGCAACAGTTCAGGTCGCGGAACCTCCGGCAGATCGCTGTCTGAATTGATGGACATCGAAATGGACCCCGAACGCAACCGTTACGAAGTGCCCGAAAGTCCGGATTTTTCTGATCCCACGCAACAGGCCGAAGACGACTGGCAGAAGATCCAGGAACTCGCGGCTCGGCAGGAGCGCATGGCAGAAAACAGCTCAAAAACTGAGCAGAGCCTGGCTTCACGCTGGCAACAGGAGCGTCTGAAACGCGAGCTCGAAGAGATGCGCGAACGTCTTGAACAACGGGCAGCTAACGGTCAGAACACGCAAAATCTGCAAACCGCAATCGACAACCTGCAGCGTGCCGAACAGGCCCTTGATGAGGCGATGCGCTCTGAACAGAACATTGACCAGCGCAGCGCTACTGAAGCCGCGCAAGCGCTGCAGCGTGCAGCCACCGAACTTCAGCAGACCGCACGCGATCGCCTGCAGCAGGAACTGGCGCGCAGCCGGCGCGACATCGAAAACCTGGTCCGCGATCAGCAGGCAACCATCGAAAGGTTAGAACAACTGGAGCGTGAATCACTGGAAGCCAACCGTCGCGGCGAAAACAGTTCCATGCAGAATTTCGAGATGGCGCCATTCGCCGATCGAAAACGCAGAATGCAGAGCGATCTGAACGATGTTCGCGGCGATCTAGCCGATATTGGCGAAGCGATCGGCGAGCGTGATCCCGATGCCCAGAAAGTAATTGAGCGCGCGTTGGACGACTTGTCAAAACAACGCATAGACGAACGTCTGGCGGCATCGGCAGATGCGTTCGAGATGGGCAGACCGCTGTTTGCCATCGGCAATGAAGACACCGTTGCCCGCGCGCTCGAGCGTCTGGCAGACCGTCTGGAGCAGGCTGAACAATTGCTTGGCGGGCCTGGTTCCGCAGGTGCACAATCTCCGTTAGAGACGGTACGCACTTTACGCAGCGCTCTTCGCGAAGCGCAACAACCCGATCCATCAGGCGCTGGTGGATACGGCGCAGATATCCGCAGTATCGCCCGCGCCGCCGACGGTCTCACCACCGAACTGGAAAATCAGATCGGTGAACGGGTCGAATTTGACACCGCAATGAGTCGCGCCGGGTATCAACCACTGGGCACAGACGAGGCCAACACTGCGGCTATGGTGCAGATGCTGGCTGATCGCCTCGATGTGTTAGAGGCGATGTTGCTGAGCCTTGACTCATCCCCGATCCGGGCAGAACTGCCCCGCGATGAGCAACGCGATTCATCTTCTGCGTCACACTACTACCGGCTGTTGAGCGAGGGGGTTGAACGGGACTGATCTGCACAACGCTCGATCGTTACTGGATTCGCGCGACCCGGGTGCTGACCTTGTTTGCCGAGCGTAGAAAATAACCGCCGATGAAGCCGTTCCGGATGGTGACCTCGTCGCCCACCGAAAAAGGCAACTCTCGAGGTTTGCTCTGTATCCAGATCTGATCGTTGCCCAGCAGAAAAATCATCTTCTGTTTATCCCCTGCACGTATCGCCTTGATGGTGCTGCTCAGATCGACTTTTACATCCTCAAACATGCTCGGCCGTTTGAAAGGGGATTTGCTCTGTGCTTCGGCCGCGGAACTGGATGAACCAACCGACGCCGGCGCCAACACATCTTCGGTTGCGGTTGGGCGGGTTTCGTCAGCTCTGATCTGCTGCTCCGCTTCCGCCTCGGTAGCAGGGGTTGGAAACTTCTGGTCAAAACAGGCCAGGCGCTCATTGGGGTCCTCGATGTTTGAGCAGTCAACTTGCGCCACCGACAAACCCGGTGAGAACCAAACTATCAGCAGTAGAGTTGCGAAATACCTCAAGTGAACTTTCCTCTGAAATCCCCTGCGAATTTTAGCGACGTCTGCCAGGAAGACCAGCGATGGGGTAAAAAAAACCCCGGCAGTGCCGGGGTTTTCTCCTTAAAGGGCGAGTCTGCTCAGACCCGCGTGATCGCGTTTACATGCTGCCTTGCAGACGCAGGAACCACATGCGGCCGCGACCATCATGCAGTCGGCCGTCGTATGCAGTGACTAACGCAATGGCCGGCGCTTCTTCGTTGGTGAAGTTCATGATGCCCAACGAGACCGCACTGTCAGCCAGCAGACCTACCTCGCCGAACGAGTACGTGTACTGGATATCGGCCGTCGTCATGCTTTCGATCTTGGTATCAAGCAAATCATCGGCCACGCTGTTGTTGCCGGCAAGTCGTGCCGTCGCAGAGAAGAAGCCTCTGGTACCGGCTGCAACGTCGGTCTCGAGCTCATCTACGTATCTCACGATGAGAAACGCGCGATGATTTTCCCAGTTCCAGTTCAGCGTACCGTTGATGCGCCACTCCGGCAGCGGTCGGGCCACAGGGTTGGTCTGGTTGTAGTTGCCCACAGCGTCAAAGATCCTGCCGTTCTTGTCTTCGACTTCGTACTCTTCCATCCAGGAGGACTGCGCACCGACGCGGAAGTTGCCGATGCCGGTATCGAAGGTGTAGGACACATTCAGGTCAATACCGCTGACGTCCGCTCTGCTGGCATTCTCGAACTCGGGCAGGATCCGCAGCAGAATGGCCTGCGCGTTACGGATGACCTGCGCGCGGTTACCCACGCCTGCGTTCATCCCCGCAATCCAGCAGTCCCGGTCCGTTCCGCAGGCGGGCTGGTTGGCAACCCGGTAGGCCTGCAGTGCTGCGTTGTCTGCACTCAGAAGGTTGTTTGAAGGCTGGCGCACGATGATGTCTTCGTACTCGTAGGCGAAGTAGTCCACATCGATCTGAAAACCCTCGAGGAAACCGTCCTGCGGTATCCAGGAGACCCCGACACCCCAGTTCTCGGCGGTTTCCGGAACCAGATTCGGATTGCCCACAGTCAGTGACGGCTTAAACGTCGACTCACCGGAGACGTCCACTTCGTTAGCCACCGTTGTCAGGGTCCCGAAGGACTGCAGCAGCGAAGGTGTGCGGAACGACGTACCCCAGGAACCGCGCAGCGACAGCCCGTCGAGGGGTTGCCACAGCACCGTGACTTTGGGATCCGTGGTGTCTTCGCCGATCTCGTCAAAGGTCTCGTAGCGCACTGCCAGATTGACCTCTAGCGTACTACCAATGGGCAGAGCCAGTTCCGCAAAGAAGGCGTCGGTGGTTGCTTGGCCTTTCCAGGGCCGCGCACCAAAAACGAAGTCCAGGTTATCGGAAGTGAGCGAAGAATCAAGGAAGGTTTCACCCTTTTCGATGCGGCGCTGATAGCCGAAGGCCAGACCGGCCGTCTGATCACCAAGGTCGAAGAGGTCGCCGGCAAAAACCAGGTCTATCACCGTCTGCTCGAACTGAGTTTTGCTGTTGGCCTTACCAAGCAGCCAGGTGTAGAGCTCAGGTGGGTTGATCAGCGCAAGAGCTGGGTCGCCCGGGGACAGATTGCCGATATCATATTGTGAGCCGTCAGCAGCAAACTGGCTGCTGCCGAACGGATTGAAGAAGTAGCAGCTACCGGCTGCGAAATCCCCGCCGGAGGCCTGGTAGCCGGCGTTGCCATCACCTGGGGTGCCCCGCCCGGCCTGGTTACACTCCGGCCCGCCATAACCGTTCAGCGCGAGCTCCATGTGGGTGGACAGGGTGTCCTGAACCTGGATGGTAGCCGAGTTGTGGTAGCTGGAGGTAAAGGATGCGTCCATGTTCCACTGCCGATCCCCCATCTCGAATTCCCAGTCCACACCAAACATGTAGCGCGCGTCCGTGCGGTCTGTGTTGGTGAATGTGTCCAGCGGACGATAACGCGGATCGGTGTCACGCGTGCCGCCGATCAGACGGGTGATGTTGGCATAGCGAATCGGTTCGATACCACGGCGGAACGCATCTTCCTGACTGCCCGGGTTGAGGGCCGTCTGTATCACCCCGGCCCCATCGATGTAGGAAGTCTGGGTCGGGATCGGCAGTGCCGGTGCGTTCGGGTTCAGCGAGTTCTTGCGGTTGAACTCCGCCTGGTTGGCCGCCAGTTCAAAGTAGAACTCCACCTGATCGGTGAAGTCGTAATGGCCATCTATGTGAATCTTGCGCAGCTTTTCTTCACCCTGAATGGCAAAGAAAGGACCGTAATCGTAAATACACAGGTTGTTGCCAAAAAGCGGTCCAAGTGGACCTGCCTGCTCCAGCGCCGCTGCGTCCTCGCAGTTCACGTCTGCCTGGCCGAAGCCTGCCGCACCCAGGCGACCGCCGTTGCCCAAAGCATCCCGCGGTAACGAGCCCCCGTCGATGGCGGTAGTTACAGGCTGACCCGGTCGCAGACCGTTGGCCGCCCACACAGCCGGCGCAAGCGGAATCAGCCGGCCAGGCTGACCGGTACCAGAAACGGTAGTGCCACCATAGCGCTCGAAGTTGTCGCCCACATGGATCTCTTCGCGATCAAGGTTCGATGCGGACACCACGATCCCGCCGCGATCGCCCTGAACACCCCAGATCAGTTCTATGTCGTGCGTATCACCGGTGCTGGTTTCGTCGCTGGTGGTGAACTGATAGGAGAAGTCGAAGCCTTCAAAGTCGCTCTTGGTAATGAAGTTCACTACCCCGGCAATGGCGTCAGATCCGTAGAGGGCGGATGCGCCATCCTTCACGACCTCGATGCGCTCGAGCGCGATGTTCGGCACAATACCGTTGACGTTCACCGAAGCGGTACCACCACCGTCGTAGAAGGAGGCGACCTGGCGTTTGCCATTGATCAGCGGCAGGGTGGAACCCAGGCCGAGGTTACGCAAGTTAACGCTCATACGACCATCCGCACCTTCGCCCTGGAAGGTTGCGGCTCTGGTCTGGCTGCCCGATGCCCATGGCATGTTCTGAACGATCTCGCCGACATCGGCCGCACCGATGTCTTCGATGTCAGCAGAACTGATGACCGAAAGGGGCGACGGCGAATTGGCCGCATCCCGCTTCAGGTAAGAACCGGTAACAACGATCTCTTCGATGGCGTCGCCCTCGGCAGCCTGAATGGTCTGCCAACCGGTAGTTGCTAGAACGAAGGTTAGAAATAGAAATAACTGTTTGCGCAAGCTTGTTACGCTAGAATTTAACGTCTCCAATATAGTCTCCCCTAGTCACTGGACCCGAATATCCAGTGGCTTGGATTTCGAGTTCCCAATTTTAGCCGGGATCGGGTGCAGCCACGCAACGCCGGTACTCTCTCCATTGGTGCACAATGCACTGTCTCCGCAGCATCTTGTAGCAATCGGGTCCAGCCTTGTCAAGCGCCGCGAGGCGGCCAGCAGGCCAGATTGTCTTTGAGCAGGCCTCAAGTTGAGGCTGCCCACGCAGGTGCTTTCATCTGGTCGAACCGTCAGGATTGAAATTTCGGCGCAATGTTAGCCGCGCACTGTGCAAGTCAGCGGCAATCGACCCGCACGGGTGGTCTCAGGCATGATGCCCCGAGCAGTGGCGGAGGCAACATGCGAACCTGGTCGACCTTCATTATTTTCGTTCTGACAGCCATGGCGTTACCGGTTCTCGCGCAGGAGCAACCAGCACCGGCAACAGAACTCAGACTCGATCCACTGGATCGCGAAACACCCCAGGGCACCATGCTCGGTTATCAGCGGGCGATCCTGGATGGTGACTTTGAAAGGGCAGCCAGATTCCTGGACCTGAGAAACCTCAAAGAACCGGCCGCCTCCACGGATCCGCAGACGCTTGCCCGGCAACTGAAGGTGATCCTCGAGCGGGCACTTGAACTCGATGCAACCGCCCTGAGCAGTCGCCAACCCGGCCGCCTCGACGATGGTCTGCCGGAATACCGCGAGCTTCTGGGGGAGGCGCAGACCGCCCGCGGGCCGATCTTTCTGTATCTGCATCGGGTTCCCGACGATCGCGTGCCAATCTGGAAAGTGGCTAACCGGACGGTGGATGAAATACCGGCACTGCACCAGGAGTTTGCCTATACGGGTCTGGCAGCCTGGCTGGAAAAACGCCTGCCACCCGTATCGTTTCTCGGCGCAGAACTTTTTAAGTTTGTCACTGCCTTGATTTTTGCCGCACTCGCCTGGCTGCCGCTGTACTTGCTGGGAATCGGCACGGCCAGGCTCCTGACTGCAAAAAATCCCAAGATGTACCCCGCTGTCCGACGTTTTTTTTCTGTGCCGATGACCTTGCTGCTGGTATCTCTGGTGGTGGTCCTGACCATCACCAATCTGGGTCTGAGCAGCACCGCCCTTAAGATTGCTGACGCTCATACGATGCCCACCATCGCCGCGGTCTGGTGCCTTCTCGCTGCCATCACACTGGTTCGCGATGTGTATCGGGAGCGTCTTGAGCAGCGCGAGCAGATTCGCTCAATTCCACTGATCTATCCCATCAGCACCTCCATCAAGGTCCTTCTGGTGGTTCTGGCAACCATCATGTGGCTGAACAATGTCGGTTATGAGATCAGCACCCTTCTGGCCGGGCTCGGCATCGGTGGGGTTGCCGTCGCGCTGGTGCTGCAGAAACCGCTGGAAGACGTTTTCGGCGCCATCACCCTGTATATGCAGCAACCGGTCAAAATCGGTGATTTCTGTCAGGTCGGCGCCATCACCGGCACGGTGCAGGACATCAGCCTGCGCACCACCCGCATTCGCACCCTGGAAGACACTGTTGTTGCGGTGCCGAACGCGCGCATGGCAGCGGAATCCATAAACAACCTGTCGGTTCGCACCAAGATCCTCTACAGCCTGACCCTGACGTTGTCGGTAGATACCACCGCTGCCCAGCTTCGAATGATCCTCGACAAGATCGAAAATCTGCTCAAAAACCACGGCAATGTTATCACCGAGGGCGCACGCGTCCGATTTGCCAACTTCGGGACGTTTGGCCTTGAGATCAAACCGTTTGCCTACGTCGACACCACGGTGTTTGCGGAATTTCTGATCACCGCTGAGCAGTTGAACCTGTCGATCATGGAGATTATCGAGGCAGCAGGGGCCCGGATCGTGTCACCTGCCTACATGCAGCGATAAGAGAAAGTGCAGCACTATGGTTTTCATCAAGCCCGTTATGATACACCGGTTAGTCCAAGCTACCCTTTATCTGTGGGTCGCCTGCATCTTATTGATCAGCCAGGTCCATGCCGCCACAAACCCAGTCGTTGTCGCGGAAATTCAGCATCTGCGAAGCTTTGTTGCCGGGTCCAGCTGCGCCTTCATCCGCAATGGGAGCGAACATCCTTCGGCAGAAGCACTGCAGCATATTGATCGTAAAGCCGGGCATTTCGAGGATGAGATCGATAGTGCTGAAAAATTCATCGAGTTGGCCGCCAGCAAAAGTCTGATCTCACGGCGCACCTACCATGTGATCTGCGAGGGTATAGAAACAACCAGCGCGGAATGGTTGTTGCAGGAACTGACAAAGTATCGGTCCCACTTGTAACGCCGCGCAGATCTCAAGAACTCGCGGCAGATTCAGTGCCCGTAAAGCGTTACCGGCGTCCAGTCTCCGCTGAATGCCTGGGGATTTTTCCAACACTCGCGGTCGTGGTCGAGCAGCGCATGTTCGACCACGCGGACCAGACCCGGTCCGCTGGTCTCAAACTCGTATGCGGCGATCTCGTCGGCCTCGATGTCAAGCACCGCAATACCACCATGTTCGCCTCGAAGCGTTCCGGCATTGATGAGCAACAGGTTATGGAAGTCGATGAGCACACGGTAGTGCAGATGCCCATTGATCATGATCGATACCTGCTCATCAAGCAGCAGGCTGTCCATGCCTGCATGTCGTTCGGGCTGGCTTCGCTGCGTACCTGGCCAGACCTTGCCGAGATCGTCTTGCTGCACACCGTGACAAAGCAGTGCAGGCCCAGCCGTTGTGCTGATCGATTCGGTTTTTTTGAGCCCGCTCAGATACTCAATAGTGGCATCGTTGAGATCGCAACGTCTTTGTGCATCGGCAAGATGCCGCACACGGTCTGTGAGCAGCCAGCGATCATGATTGCCTGACACACAGACGACCTGCGCCTGTTCCAGCATCCGGGCACATTCGTCCAGGCATCCCACCCCATCGGCCAGATCACCGGTGCAGATGACGGCATCGAGCTGTTGCCCGGCAAGCCAGCCGAGGGCCCGATCCAGGCGCAGATGCTCGCAATGAACATCGCCGATGATGCCAAGGCGTCTGATTGTTTGTGTCATTCCACCATCCCGCCGCTCATTCGATTTTCATGCGCAGGTCTCATACGCAAGGCCGGGTCGCAAATCCAGCCCTCGAGGCGATCCACCTGTGCTGGCGCACCAAATCGCTGATCCCGATGCAGCCAGCCCCAGGCTGCCTGAATGGCACATAGTAAAGCATCAAGGTCATCAGCCCCCGGATCCTGCGCAAGATCAGATGGCGCATCCAGGGCAAAACCGTAGCGGGCCAGACATTCACCCCCGATCATTGCGTTCAAAAGATCCTGGCGCGCCTGGGCCTGATCTTGCGTCTGCTTGGCGCGGGTATCGTTCTTGTATGCGCGTCTGCCCAGGATCGAGCGCGCCAGCAGGCCCGGATAAGTTTCCAGCACAATGCGATCGCGGTCACCGGCCTGGTGATGGGGCAAATGCACACCGCTACGTTTCAGACGCACGGCTCCTTCATAAAACATCAGACCCACCGGGGTGCCGTAGAGTGTCTGGGGGCTTTGTGAGGCAGCCAGCCGATCGCACTCACGCCGATGATGGCGATCACCGGCAGGGCGGTCACGTTTGTAGTCTTCGAGCACCTGGCGAAACTCCACTCGGGACAGTGCGCCAACCACATCGATGCAGTCACCCCAGACCAGCGGCCAGGCCACACCACTCACCAGTTTGCGTGGCTGGGCAAACGGAAAGTCCATCCCGGCGATCCACGGACCGTTCTGCGCCACCATGGTTTCAAAACCAGCGAAGCTGTCCCAGCGGGCCAGGTTTTTGAAGCGCAAAGTGCCTTGGGCCAATTGCGCATAGACGCAGGTAATCGGCTTGCGCGCTGTGGGTCTGCTGGTGAAATCGATGCCGCGAACCGATATCGGGCTGTGATGAGGTTTGGTCATGGCTCAGGCGCGAGGTTATGCTCCAGCGTGAGCATTCATACTAGCGCGAGCACTGAAAAATATGAGTCAGTTCAACGATCACAATCGCGGCGAGTGGCTCCGGGTGCCACTGGACCCCACCCTCAGCTACCCCATGTGTTATGACTACAAGGTTCTAGGCTGGAACAAAGACCAGGGCGCCATCGACTTTGTGTTGCGTTTCAATGCCCTGGGCGGCCACTGTCAACGCCACCGTCATCTGGCCAATACCACCATCATGGTCCTCGAAGGCGAGCAGCATCTGTTTGACCTCATGCCGGACGGCAGCACCGAACACCGTGTTCGCAGCGCTGGCACCTACCATCGAGGCAGCGGTCCGGAAGCATTTGCCCACATGGAACGCGGCGGCGATGACGGCGCGCTGGTCTACTATCAGTGCCAGGCCGATGACGGCAGGCTCTTTGAATTTCTCGATGACAACCTGCAGGTTATCGCGCAGGTCACCCTCGATAACATGATCGACACCTGGCAACAGGCACAGGCTGAAGGGCTGGCAGCCTGAAGCGTAATCCTGGCATCCGCAACCCGACCTTCGGGCTCTGATCAGGCATGAGTGACTTGCTGACCACCCTGAGTCAGAGCATCGCGGGCAGTCCGCT
>JAQBYL010000038.1 GCA_027622495.1 Pseudomonadota bacterium | reverse complement strand
GAAGCGACTCGCTGACTTCCCGCGGAAAGTCGAACATGTTCAGTTTTGCAAAATTGGCTTGGCGATCGTTTGATTAGATACGATGACTTTCCGCTGGCGGTGACTTTCCGCTGAAACTGGATGAGTGAGGGCTGGCCAAAATTGGCCATGGGACTTTCCGCTGAAAGTGGACCGAGGCAAACAACCTGGACCGGTAGATCAAACGCCAACGTCGGCGGGCATCATGCCGACCCAACACCACCGTCGCCTTTGTTTTCACTTATTTCCAGAACAGGACACCAGTAGACCAGCGCGCGTGGGTTGGTCTACCCTGAGAATTCAATGACCATTGGCCAGGGTGCTTCGCTATGTTCGGATCAAAACGCCTGCGGTTTCCAGTTGTGTGCTGGGCAATTCTGGCTTGCCACAGCGGCTGGGCGGCGCAACCACCACTTGTCGCTTATGAACTGCATACCCATACCATCGCCTCCAGGTTTGTGGACCAGACATTCGAGATCTACGTGCAGGTCCCATGGAGTCGCAGCGACGGATCTGAACGCTTTCCGGTGCTCTATCTCACCGACAGCTACGGGGGCATGGCCTTTGCCGATACCACCCGCATCATGCAATTAGGTGGCGATGTGCCCCGATTCATCACGGTGGGGATTGGCTACAAAATGGACAGTCCGTTTCATTCAATGGAAATCCGTCAACGTGATCTGACGCCGGTAGAAGTCGAAAATGGTGCAGGCATGCCGCCACTGTCGACGCTGTTTAAAAATGCGCCGGCACTAAACATTGCCAAAAAATCAGGGGGCGCGGCGAATTTCCTGCGTTTCATCCGCGAAGAGCTGCAGCCGTACATCGACGCAAACTTTCCGACCGATCCCAAAGAAAGAGGCTATTGGGGCGACTCACTGGGTGGCCTGTTCGGGCTCTATGTTCTGTTCAACCAGCCCGATACCTTTAATCGCTACATCATCGGCAGCCCCTCCGTCTGGTGGAGCAATCAGGCCATCGTGAACGATGCCAAAGCCTACATCAAAGACCACGACCGGCTCGACGCGACGGTGTATATGGCGGTCGGTGCGCTGGAGGAAACCGCTCCAGATGGATTTTCCATGGTGACGAACATGTTCGAGTTGGCGACCCTGCTCAGGCAGGCCAACCTCACCGGTTTGAAACTGACGACCCACCTCTTCCCTAACGAAACCCATACCTCGGTTATCGGCATGAACTACAGCCGCGGGATCCAGGAAGTCTATGGACGCGCGCCAGACAACTTCATCATGAAGGCGGTGATGGCAGGGCCCTCGGAGGCGCCTTAACGCTAAAAGAATTTCGCGACGTTCGTTCAGGAGTATCAGAACATGACCGCCACCGAACCCGAATCGACCCTGGCGCCATTGCGCATCGGGACCTTCCGGGCGCTCTGGTTTGCCAGCATGGCGTCGAACTTCGGCGGTCTGATCCAGGGTGTTGGCGTTGCCTGGATGATGACGTCCATCGCTACCTCGGCAGACATGGTGGCGCTGGTGCAGACATCCACAACGCTGCCGGTCATGCTGTTTTCGTTGATGGCCGGGGCCGTGGCAGATGGGTTCGAGCGGCGCAGTGTCATGCTCGTCGCTCAGTGTTTCACCTTTCTGGTGTCGGCGGGCCTCGCGATCTGCGCCTGGTTTGGTGTGTTAAACCCCTGGCTGCTGCTGTCTTTCACTTTTCTGATCGGTTGCGGGATGGCTTTCAACAACCCTGCCTGGCAGGCGGCTGTGGGTGACGTAGTACCGCGGGAGCACATTTCCTCGGCAGTGTTGTTGAACAGTGTTTCATTTAACGTAACCCGTAGCGTAGGACCAGCAGTGGGCGGGGCGATCGTTGCGGCGTTCGGGGCAGTTGCTGCCTATGCGATCAATACTGTCAGCTATCTCGGTCTGATCGGTGTGCTGTGGCGATGGAAACCGGATCTTCCAGCTCGCACCATGCCGCGTGAAAACCTCGCAACCTCGATGACCGCCGGTGTGCGCTACGTGGCCCTGTCACCCAACATCGTGAAGGTGCTGTTGCGCGGATTTCTGTTTGGTCTCACCGCCATCGTGGTGCTTGCGTTGCTGCCGCTGGTGGCCCGTCATCTGATTGGCGGTGATGCACTTGTTTACGGCGTGCTGCTCGGTGCTTTCGGCATCGGTGCGGTGGGGGGTGCGTTTCTGTCGGGTCCTGCCCGCAAGCGGTTATCTGACGAAGTACTGGTGCGCTGGACTTTCATCGCCTTCGCGCTTTGTGCGGTGATCATGGCGTTCAGCACGAGTACCTGGCTCACCGCCCTGGCCCTGTTGCCGGGAGGTGCTGCCTGGGTGATGGCCTTGTCGCTCTTCAACACCACGGTGCAGATGTCGACACCACGCTGGGTGGTGGGTCGGGCGCTGTCGCTCTACCAGATGGCGATATTCGGCGGCATGGCGCTCGGCAGCTGGATGTGGGGCAATGTGGCGGAAAGCTACTCGATCGAGACTGCTCTGCTTGCGGCTGCGGCTGCGATGGTAGTTGGGGCGGCCGTGGGTCTGGGTCTGCCGCTTCCGGACCAGGATGTGCTCAATCTGGACCCGCTCAACCGCTGGCAGGAGCCGCAGACGGCGCTTGATATACAGCCGCGCAGCGGCCCGATCTCCATCGAGGTCGAGTATCAGATCAACGAGGAGTCTATCGGCCAGTTCCTCAACGCCATGGCTGAGCGCCACCGCATCAGACGCCGTGACGGCGCGCACCACTGGACGCTCATGCGAGACATGGAAGACCCGCGGTTCTGGGTGGAAAGTTTCGAGATTCCCACCTGGGTGGATTACGTTCGTCTGCACATACGCACCACCCATGCGGACGCCCCGGTTGGTGATCGTCTGCGTGCGTTGCATTGTGGCGATGAGCCGCCCAGAGTACGGCGCATGATCATCCGCGACACCGAGCGCAGACGCAGCGACCCGGCGGTGCGGGTGCCGCTTGATCTGCAGCCGTAAGGCAGTTAGAGATCCAGCAACTCAACCAGCCGATCAAAACGCAGGTCGTCACCTGCGTAGATCTCCCCGTCGATGCCAAGCGCAGGCGCCGTGCGAATACCCCGGCTTTCAAGCAGCGACGCGGCAGCCTCATCGACCAGCAGATCCTGAACCGTAAAAGGAATGCCTTCCGTGGTCAGAATTCGCTTCAACATCTCGCAAGGTGCACAAAGCGGCGTGGTGTAGACGATGACCGGCTGCTGCCTTGTCACGCGTCTTCGCCCTTGGCTTTCTCGCGACGATAACGCTCCTTGGCTGCCATCCAGTTCTCATAGGCTTCGCCCTCAAGGAAGGGTTGTTCCTGTGTGAAGATGGTGGCTTTCCATGCATCTCCATCCGGCCAGGTGAACGGCGCGACCTGAGTCGTGCCGGGTTGATCGGCGCTCTCCAGCATCTTGAGGGCGAGCTCCAGGATCTGCGTTTGCATGCCTGCATCAAAGGGCACACCGCAGGGACTGCCCAGCGGAAAATCAACAAACAGCAGACGGGCAACACCACAGTACTCGACGATGTCTCTGGCGGTGGCGATAACCACGGTGGGTATGCCGTTGGCTTCGAGGTAGCGGGCGACCAGACTCACGGTCTGGTGACAAACGGGTCAGACAGGGGTGAGAACGACGACATCCACCTCATCTTCGCGACATCTGCGCAGGACTTCGGGGGCATCGATTTCGGTGGTGCGTGCGTGACTGTACGAGGTGTACACCCCATGACAGCGCGGCGCGATGCTCGCAAACCGGCCTTGGTCGACCTGCTCAATCAGACGCGTCACGGGGAAGTAAGCATTCACGTCATCGAGATGGGTGGCGTGCTGATCGTAGTGTTCCTGTCGACTGAACAGCCGCTCCGACGGGGTATCTGTTGCGATGCTGTACACATTGCCGATCTTGTCGTCGATGCCTTTCTCTCGACCGGGCCCGTCCAACGCCCGCACCGCAACATCGCTTGTGGAAACCAGCGCCACCCGGCATTGCGCCAGCGGTTTTGGCAGGGGTGTGAACGGAACCTGGTCAAAGTGGGCCCACTGGTATGGTTTCTCGTAACCCTGCGCCAGGTAGTAGTCGCGCGTTCTCTCTATGTAGTTGACGTGGTCACTCAAGGTGATTTCCCCGTGACGTTGTAATTCAGAAGCTCAAACTATTCGTTCACCCTGGCAAAAACAACCCGATACGACGAGATCGCCGATGCTGATTTGTGGTGCAGTTTCGTCCATGCTCTCGGTCATGCAAAGACCCCACCGTTCCGCTGCGGCATGGAGACACTAAAATGAGCACAGAACTGATATTGAAGGCTGCCGCGTTCGCAGCACACAAACACAAGGATCAACGCCGTAAAGGAGCCGAAGCATCACCCTACATCAACCACCCGATCGGTGTTGCAAAGGTGATTGCTGAAATCGGTGGGGTGGATGACGCAAACGTGATTGCCGCCGCTCTTCTTCACGACACCCTCGAAGACACGCAGACCTCTTCGGCGGAACTTGAGCAGGCGTTCGGCTCTCAAGTCACCGCGATTGTCCAAGCGGTGACCGATGACAAGACATTGGCCAAACACAGGCGCAAAGAACTGCAGATCGAACACGCCGCACATCTGTCTTCAGAGGCTGCGCTGGTAAAGATTGCAGACAAGATCTGCAATGTTGGCGACATGATAGATTCGCCGCCCAAAGGCTGGTCGATCGAACGCCGAACCGAATACATCGAGTGGGCGATGCGGGTGGTCGGAAACTGTGCAAACGCTAACCCGGCATTGAAGGCGCATTTTGATGCATTGGCAGTGATGGCGCTCAGGAGCGTTTGATTACCAGCGATCAGGTTAGTTGCGTCGCGCCGGTCGCTGCATGATCCATTGAGGGGTGACGGGCGCTACCGAACATCCGCTTGACCAGCGATTCCGCCTGCAGTACATACAGGAACACAACCGGTACCACCACCAGGCTCAAGACCGTGGAGGTCAATAGACCGCCGATCACCACTACACCCATTGGCGCTCTGAAGCTCGTGTCTGCATCCAGACCAAGCGCCACCGGCGCCATCCCTGCGGCCATGGCGAGGGTGGTCATCACAATCGGGCGCGCACGTTTGCGACAGGCATCCAGGACCGCAGCCTGCGCGTCCATCCCACCCCGCATGGCGACCACGGCATAGTCCACCAGCAGAATCGAGTTTTTGGTGGTGATACCCATCAGCATCAACAGACCGATAACGGCGGGCATGGAGAACGAAGCATTGGCAATCAGCAGCGCAAGCACCGCACCGCCGATCGAAAGGGGCAGCGCCGCAAGAATGGTGATCGGCTGCATGAAGTCTTTGAACAGCAGGACCAGCACCATGAACACGCACAGGATACCGGTCGCCATGGCGAGACCGAAGCTGCCGAACATTTCCTTCATCTGGTCTGCGTCCCCGACATCCAGCTTGGTGACGCCATGAGGAAGGCGCATGAGTGACGGCAACGCATCGACCAGCTGCGAGGCTTCCCCCAGTTTCATCGAGCCGAGCTCCACATCAATCTGGATGTTGCGAGCGCGGTCATAGCGGGATATCTGCGCGGGTCCGCTGCCGATACGAACATCTGCAACTGCGGCCAGCGGCACAAGCCCATGGCTGCCAGGCACGCGCAACTCCTTGATCGTAGACAGATCCTGGCGTGCCGAAAACGGCAGCTGCACGCGGATGTCGACCTGGCGCTCCGGCAGGTTCATCTTGGCAAGCGCAGCTTCGTAGTCACCGGCCGTGGCCACCTGAACGGTCTGCCCGATCGCCGTCGTTGTTACACCGAGTTCTGCCGCACGGGCAAAGTCAGGGCGTATGAAGACCTCGGGTCGAAGCAGACTGGCGTTGGAGCTGACATTGCCAAGCCCGGGGATGTTTCGAAGATCACGCATTACATCGTCGGCAGACCGCGCAAGCAGGAGCGGGTCTTCCGACGTCAGGTTCAGCTGAAGCTTCTCACCCGTTCCGCCATAACCCACGGTGAAGCGTGCACCTGGCACATCGCGCATGCGCAGGCGCAGTTCCTGTTCTATCTCGGCCTGCGATCGGGACCGATCGCCGCTGGGGGTCAGCATGATCGTCAGGGTCGACTTGCGGATATCCCCCAGACTGAATTGGCCGCCACCGTGGCTGCTGCCCATGCCACCACCGTTGTTTGCGCCGATGGTGGTGAAGATGCGCTCTATTTCCGGAATGTCAGCCAGCCGTTGCCGCACTGTCTCGGCGACTTGCCAGGTTCTCTCGATCGGTGTCCCCGGCTGCAGCTCGATCGACAATGAGGTGCGCGAAAAGTCTCCGGAAGGAACAAATTCCTGCGGCAGGAACGCAAGCCCGACGATGGATCCGAAGAAAAACAGCGCCGCACCCAGCGACGTCAGAAACTTGTGTCGCAAGGCGAGGCCCGCGAAATACAGGTAACCCTTCATGATTGCGCTGTCTTCTGGCGCCGCACCTTCGTGGGGTTTCAGAAAACGCGAGCACAACATCGGTGTGATGAGCCGCGCCACCACCAGCGAAGCAAGTACCGCAATCGATGCCGTCCAGCCGAATTGCTGGAAAAACAGACCCGAGATGCCCCCCATAAAAGCGGTTGGCAAAAACACCGCGACCAGCGTCAGCGTGGTCGCAACGACAGCGAGCCCGATTTCTGTCGCGGCGTCCATTGCAGCCACCATGGGCGACTTGCCGTTGCGCAGGTGTCGCACAATATTTTCGACTTCGACGATGGTGTCATCCACCAGCAGCCCGATCACCAGTGTGAGCGCCAGCATGGTAATGATGTTGAGCGAAAATCCCATAAAGTAAATGATCGCGAGGGTGGGGATTATGGACAGGGGCAAAGCAACAGCAGACACCAGCGTTGCACGCCAATCCCGCAGAAAGATCAGCACTACCAGCATGGCGAGTAATGCGCCTTCAAACAGCATTGTCATCGATGACTGAAACTCGTGTTCGATCCGTTCAACCGCATCGACTACAAGTTCGAACTCCACGTTGTCTGCTTCATCCATTTCCGCGACTGCGGCAGCGACTTCTCTGCCAAGCGCGACCGCGTTGGAATCGCGAGCTCTCTGCACTTGAAACGCCACAACCTGTCGGCCGTCCAGCAACGCAATCTGGCCCCGGTCGGCGACCGTATCGCGTATGGTCGCCACCTGATCAAGACGAAAATGACGGCCGCCGGGCACCGCGATGTCAAACTCAGCAAGCTCTTTGGCATTGGCGACAGTGGCGATGGTGCGCAACGACTGCCGCGCGTTACCGATTTCGCCACGGCCACCCGAAGTCTGCATCTGCGCCAGTTTCAGCTGCCTTGAAACATCCGCTGCAGTCAGACCCAACGCTGCAAGTTTGGTCGGATCGATCTCAACGCGTATTTCACGACTGACACCGCCGAGGCGAGTAACAGAAGCGAGGCCCTGGATCGCGGTCAGTTTGCGCGACACCACGTTGTCAACAAACCATGACAATGATTCCTCATCCATGGAATCAGACGAAATGGTGTAGGTCAGGATCGGCATGCCGGATGCATTCAGCCGGCTCACGATGGGTTCTTCCAACTCACGCGGCAGTTCGCTGCGCGCATTGGCGACCGAGGAGCGCACGTCGTCCAGCGCCTCGAACGTGTCGCGTTCCAGCACGAACTGGATCATGGTGGTGGATACACCCTCATTCACCGTCGATGACATGGATTCAATGCCTTCGATCCCGGCGAGGGCGTTTTCAAGCTTGCGGGTAACCTCCGTTTCAAGCTGCGAAGGTGACGCACCCTGCAGGCTCGCGGTGACCATCACGGCCGGGAACTCCATATCCGGCATATCCTGAATGTTCAGGTGTTCGAAGGCGTAGCTTCCCGCGAGCACAAACACCAGAAACAGAACGATCGGTGGAACCGGCTCGCGAATAGCCCATGTTGCGAAATTCATTCAGACACCTCCGAGAATATGTGGGCCATCTGGGCGTTCGACGATCCGCACCCTGTCACCATCGCTCAGGAAGGCTGCCCCTGTCTCGACCACGGCGTCGTCGACCATCACGCCTGCGACTACCTCAATCTGGTTAGCAAATCTGCGCGCAGTCTGCACCTTGCGCTGAGCGACACGACTGCTTTCTACATCGACCACAAAAACATATTCATAGCCATCACGCTGCACGATTGCAGTCGAAGGCAGGACCAGCCCGGCGCGTTCGCCCACCTTGATGGTGCCGCTGGCAAACATACCAATGCGTGCGTGACTCTCATCATCGAGGGCCACATACACGATACCAGTACGGGTGTTCTCATCCATCACCGGCCCAAGTTGACGTACCGTGCCCGTGACCGTCTCGCCGCTGGGTAACAACAGTTCGGCGACGTTCCCTGCGTTCACATCTGCGAGCGCTGACGCGATCAGTTCAGCGTGCCACTCAAGCCGGTTCTGACGGATGAGTCGAAACAGTTCCATGCCAGGTGCCGCAACCATGCCAAGCATGGCCTGGCGGGAAGACACGATGCCTGCATCCGGCGCGATGACCCTGGTGTTTTCCAGCATCAGCCGCCGGCTTTCGAGTTGCGCCCTTGCAAGATCAACTTGCGCTCTCGCGGTCTGTTCGGTGGTAATGGCGCGAATGGAGTCTTGCTCACTCAGCGAGTTTTTGGCCTCCAGTTCCTTGGCGCGTACAGCATTGGCGATGGCTTCCCTCAGACGTGCCTGCGCATCTACGAGGGTAGCGCGTTGTTGCAACAAAGCCGCGTTGGCCTGCGCCGAATCGAACCTGGCGAGCAGGTCGCCTTTCTCCACACGATAACCAACGTCAACCAGCAATTCGGTCAGACGGGCGCCGGATATCTCGGCGTGAACCGATGCTTCCTGCCAGGCTTTAATGGAACCGCTCGCGTTGGCTGTTTCGGGCCAGATGACTGACACCGGGCGCACCAGGTTGACCGTGAGTGCCGCACCCGTCTGGATCATCGGCTGAGCAGGGGAGGTATCGGATCCGCTGATAACCTTTGAAGCGCCGTGATTCCGGTATAGGGCAGCGGCGGCAACAAGAACAATCACCACAACCGCACCGATCAGGACGCGTGGTTTAAGCAACGTGCTCATGGCTTTGCCCACCCGATCGGAGTCCGGTCGGTCTCAAGCCCGGCCGTTATGTGACAGCTGACATTCATGCGGTGTTCCTGGGACGGATCCGACCTGGATCGCCTCGTTATTGGTATAGATATTAAGCTTTTTCGCGGAGGATGGCTGTGACCAAATAGTCTATGAAGAAGCGGTGGCAGCTAAAACGTCCGTTCCCTGCAAAATGCCGATATCGGGAGGCAAACGCGATGTAAGCTCACTCCACCAGGCTTGAGAGTCATTAATGAGGCTCAAGAAATGAACACAGAGTTCATACTGAGAGATCAACGTGAGCGGTGTATTCCCGGTTCCGGACGAATCGATCGCACCACATTCAGGCATGCGATCATCAAACAAATACGGCCAGGAGATGTGAGGATGGGAATTCTATTTGCCGGCATGTTAACAGCTCTTCTTCTAACCGGCAGCGCAACCGCTGGTTCAGCTGAAGCAACAACGAATATCACCGGGTCAATAGAGCGACTGAGCGATGCGTTCAACGCTCTGGTCCCCGATGAAGCGGTGATCGAAAAAGTCGCTGACGGTTTTACCTTTATTGAGGGTCCCGTCTGGATGCCAGGCACACCGTCTTATCTGGTGTTCAGTGACATACCTGCCAACACAGTGTACCGATGGAACGGGACAGAAGGCACCAGCGTACTGCTCAAACCGGTTCTGGCAGACGATGCGAACACCGGCGGTAGCGGTGGATCCAACGGCCTGGCCCTCGATGCCGACGGCCGTCTGATTCTGTGCGAACATGGCAACCGCCGGATTGCCCGCCTGGAGAGCGACGGCAGTCGCACCACACTCGCAGCACTTTACGCTGGTAAACGCCTTAACTCTCCCAACGATATTGTCTTTCACAGCACCGGCGCGGCTTTCTTTACCGATCCGCCATATGGTCTAACCGGTCTGGACGCGGATCCGGCAAAGGAGCAGGCGCACAACGGTGTTTACCGGTTGGACGTTGACGGCACCGTCACCCTGCTTGCCGCCGGTCAGACCCGACCGAACGGCATTGGCCTGTCACCGGATGAACGCACTCTCTACGTCGCCAACTCCGATACGAGCTTTTTGTGGATGTCGTATGCGATTCGCAACGACCTGACCCTTGATGATGGCAAAGTCTTCTTCGACGCCAGTCACCTGAACCGGGCAGGCGTGCCGGATGGTTTGACGCTTGATCGCGAAGGAAACATCTATGCGACCGGACCGGGTGGTGTGTTGGTTTTTAACCCGGCGGGCGAGCATCTGGGAACGATCAGACCCGCCGAGCAGCCCGCCAATGTCGGCTGGGGAGATGACGGCCGCACACTCTATATGACCGCACGAACCAGTCTGTACCGTATAAAACTCAGTGCGCAGGGGCTGGTGTACCGCGGCGAATAACCTGTCAGAGACAGTCGAGAACGCTAGCTCAACTGCAATCCCGCCAGATCGTCCGCCTGGCGCCACTGCGCCAACAGGTTGTTGAAGGCATTCACACCGGGCGCATACGCCTCGCCATTGAGATTACCGCGACGTTCCTTCACGCGCCCCTCGTTGTTGTAGTAACCCGGGGTGCAGGCCTCAAAGAAGGCCACGTTGTCCACCGCCAGCCTGCGAATGGTATCTACCCATTGGGTTTCTGCCTGCTCGGTGGGCTGGCAATAGCGCGCGCCGCGGGCGTTCACCTCTTTGATGATGTAGGCGACGTGCTGGGCCTGATCATCGAGCATGGAGGTCAGGTTCACCGAGAACCCGTTCTGCGAAAGGCCGACAATGAACAGGTTAGGAAAGCCATTCGCCGAGAAACCGTGCAGCGTGCGCATGCCATCTGACCAGTAGTCGGTAAGGGTTCTGCCATCGATACCGGTGATCTCATAGCCGGAACGCCGGGTGTAGGCTGTGCCAACTTCGAAGCCGGTGGCAAAGATGATGCAGTCCACTTCGTACTCCACCCTGCCCGCGACCACACCGTGCGGCGTGATGCTTTCTACACCAGCGGTTTCACTGACATCGATCAGGTCCACATTGGACCGGTTGAAGGTGGGCAGGAATTCATCGTTGAAGGTCGGTCGTTTGCAGAATTGTCTGTACCAGGGCTGCAATGTTTCGGCGGTGTCGCGGTCTTCAACGATCGACGTCACCCGATCGCGAACCTGGTTCATCTTCTGAAAATCAGCAAGTTCCATCGCCTCCGCCAGATCACCACTTGAATCGTTGCGGATCCGCCGCGACCCCATGGCGCTCATAAACCGGAAGATCGACGTCCAGCCATCGTTGACGACGTCTGTCTCCACCGGCCGGCCAGTGACCACATCATTGAAGTTCTCACGCCGTGCCCGCTGCCAGCCAGGCTCCAGGCTCTCGGCCCATTGCGGATCCGTTGGGGAATTACCTCGCTCGTCAACTGACGAGGGTGTGCGCTGAAACACGTAGGTGTGTTTGGCATGGGCGCCAACATACGGAACGCTCTGAATCGCGGTGGCACCAGTACCGATCACCGCGACTTTTTTGTCGCCGAGCTTGTCGAGGTTGCCGGTATGGTCACCGCCGGTGTAGTCGTAGTCCCAGCGGCTGGTGTGAAACATATGCCCTTCGAATTCTTCGATCCCGGGGATGGCGGGCAGCTTGGGCTTGTTGAGTGGACCAGAGGCCATGGTGACAAAACGCGCCCGGATGGTGTCGTTGCGATTGGTTGCCACAATCCAGCGGGCGAGGTCTTCGTCCCAGGTAAGGTCGGTCACCTGAGTCTGAAAACAGGCTACATCGTAGAGACCGAATGTGTCGGCGATACGCCTGGAATGTTCATAGATCTCCGGCTGATAGGAGTATTTTTCTTTGGGCAGGTAGCCGAGTTCTTCAAGCAGCGGCAGGTAGCAGTAGGACTCGATGTCGCACTGTGCGCCCGGATAACGGTTCCAGTACCAGGTGCCGCCGAAATCCCCACCGCTTTCGATGATCCGGATGTCGGTGATGCCTGCCTGCTTGAAGCGGGCGGCTGCCAGCATACCGCCGAAGCCACCACCAATGATCAGCACATCGACATCGTCGTTAAGCGGTTCGCGTTCGAAACCGGGTTCTACGTAAGGATCGTCAAGGAAGTGGGAATACCGGCCGGTAATTTCGACGTATTGATCATTACCCTCGGGCCGGATGCGTTTGTCGCGCTCCTGGCGGTATTTCTCACGCAGGGCTTCCGGATCGAAGCCGAGATTGGAGTACTTTTCTGGTACCTGTGCGCTCATCGTCTTCTCCTATCTGGCATATCTGAGCACAGCCTAGCCTACGTTCGCCGGCCGATCAACACCACGAAAACCCGGTCAAGCCAGACTGTGATCCACCGTCTCGGGGGCCGTCGTACGGATTTCGTGGCCATGCAGACGATGCCCACGGATGTCCTCAAAGGTCTGCTCCACCACCTGCTTGCCGCCATTCCCCGCATGGTAGATGTTGGAAAGAAGATACAACGTTCGGGTCGCAGCACCAGTGAACACAAATACCGTGTCGACGAAGGTGTTGTCCTGAAAGGTGGGTGGGCGGTCGCCATCAAAGACCAGCTCGCAGTTCTTAAAGGTGCAGTTGTGAAACGACTTGCCGTGCAGCTCGATTCGGGTGTCGCGGAAGGTTTCGTTCTGATGGGTCATCACGGGCCTTTCGGAGGGGGTGTGGCCACCAATATACCCCCACAAGGCGTCCCTGGTAACGACTACCAACGGACAATCGCAATCTGGAACAGGCTTGTGAGGCGTGCCACAATGATTCATCTGAACGTTCCGGCGGGGAAGGCATTGCCAACCACCCATACCATCAAGCAGGGTGAGCATCTTTCTGAGATTGCGCTGGCGAACGGTTTCATCCAGATCGCTCCAATCTGGAATCACACGGCCAACGCTGAGCTCAAGAAGAAGAGGAAACACCCCCATGTGCTTTTCCCAGGTGACAAGGTGGTTGTGCCAGATAAACAGGTTAAGACTGCATCCGGCGCTACGGAAAAACGCCATCGTTTCCAGGCAAAGCGAGAATACCTGGTGCTCAGGTTAGTACTGCAGGATAGTCAGGGTGAACCGTTTGCCGACAAGGATTGTTCACTGCTCGTTGATCTCGAACGACACGAATTGACCACCGATGGAGATGGCAAGATCGAACTGCCGATCACGGCGATGTCCAAAACCGGTGTGCTGACGATATGGAACCTGGAGATACCCCTGAAGATCGGACACCTCGATCCGGTTACCGAGCCCTCGGGTCAGAAGGCGCGGCTGAACAACCTCGGGTATTACGCCGGAGAGCAAGATCAGAACGATGAAAACCTGTTCAAGTCAGCGGTCGAAGAGTTTCAGTGCGAGCATGAGCTCAAGGTGGACGGAAAATGTGGGCCGAACACGCAACAAAAACTCGAAGCGGTGTATGGGTACTGAGTTGGTGAACAAAACCATGGGTGCGATACCTGTGCAAAGCACCTTGCGTTAACTGCGGAATATATCATTGCCTGACTCCACCAATAATTCGAACAACACGCCTCAGTCACCGGCTCCGGGCAAACTGAGCAGCTCTACCGACGGCGGAGCCGCCGGGGAGCACCTCCCCATACCTGCGCGCGAGATTCTGGTCGGACCCACCACAAAATCCGAATTCAATACGATCAAAGCGCGACTCATCCCTTTTGCCTGCTGGGGTGTGAATGATCTGCGTTTCCAGTTTGGTTCGTCTTTCGTTACGCCTGACATTGAGGAAGAACTGCAGGCGTTGCATGAGTTGATTCAAAAACACACTTCAGATGGATTAAAGCCACCCCTGTCAGTGTTCGGCCACGCCGATCCAGTTGGCTATGATGACTTTAATAAAGTCCTGAGCGGCAGGCGTGCTCAGGCGATCTACGGACTTCTAACCCGTAAATCCGATCTCTGGGAAGAGCTTTTTACCAAGCCTAAAGGGGGTGATAAATGGGGCGATCCGGCAATCGACATCATGCTGGGTCGGATTGCACCTTCCACCGATTCACAGCCAACAGATCGAAACGAAAGGATCAGAAAATTTCAGGCCGGACAGGGTCTGGTGGTAGACGGCATCGTCGGTCCGAATACTCGAAAAGAGATCTATCTCAACTACATGGATGCGTTGTGTGGAGATCTTCTGTCAGATCCTTCCGAATTTCTTGGCAAGGGTCAGGACGCCAAGGGCAAAGCGGATTTTCAAGGGTGTAGTGAGTTCAACCCTTTGCTCATTTTTTCGAAGAAGGAGCACGAGAAGTTCCAGCAGTCTAAACATGTAGACGAACGGAATCTGGCAAACGCTCCCAATCGACGGGTAATGGTGTTCCTGTTCCAGCCTGGCAGCGAGGTTGCAGTCGCTCGATGGCCTTGTCCGCGGGTCAGTGAAGGCACAGGTGATTGTAAAAAGCGTTTCTGGTCAAATGGTGAGGATCGACGCAACCGGCGGGAACCCGATAGTAAGCGTGAGTTCAGCGTGACCGAGGGCACCTTCGCATGCCGCTTTTACGATCGCCTGTCTAATAAATCGCCGTGTGAAATGATTCTGCCGCTGTTCCAGATTCGACTTTTCGACGATGCAGCAAAACCATTGCCGTTTGCACCCTGTGTGGTCACCCAGCCGGGTCGAGACCCGCGACCACTGCGTGCGTCTGGTGCAGTCAGCGACGCAACATCGACTACCGCATCAGACACCCCTCAGGATGCCCTTATTACCCTCCGGGATCTGCGCACACCGGGAACAGTGAACGTCAAATGGAGCCGGCCAAAACCCGGAGAAGGTCCAGGTTCTCCTCTGCCAAAACTGACCGACGAATTCGAGTTCGAGCTTGACGTGACCATAGACATCCCAGAGGACGTTTCGGAAAACGCATCGTTACTTCGGCTCACCAACATGGGATACGTGCGCGGTCCGGAGCGGGTGAACGACATCCGTGAATTTCAGCGCGACTACAAATCCCGTTTTCCTGACATTGAAATCGATGGCACTCTGAACGCTGCTACCAAAAATGCAATTCAGGAAGTGCACGATGCATGCGACATGTTAGAGAAGGGGCAGCAATGACAGCCGTCCTGAGGAACTGACTGGCATGGCCGGACCAGTCAAGAGGCCAGCCGCACCGCCTCCGGTTAGAACCCGGCGCAGTGTTTTGAGCATGCCTGCAAACGACCCGATCATCACGTTTTATGGTCGAGCGGTCGGGGAGATGAAGACCAAGCCCCTCAATGATCCCTTAAGTTGGCGTTACCAGGCGGCGATCCATCAGCGTACCCCCTCCGAAGACCCGTTCGCTGTACCGGGCGAAGCGATACCCTCGAGTTCCGACAGGGGCCGATTCTGGGACCAGTGCGCGCACTCCAACTGGTTTTTTCTACCCTGGCACCGAATGTACCTGCATCATTTCGAGCGGATGGTCACTGACCACGTCGTGCGGTTAGGCGGGCCTTCCGACTGGGCGCTCCCGTATTGGAACTACAGCGCGTCAACCAGCGCCGCCAGGCTACCAGAGCCATTCC
>JAQBYL010000037.1 GCA_027622495.1 Pseudomonadota bacterium | reverse complement strand
ACCATTGTCTACGACGTGCAGCAACATCGCGCCACCATCACTCTCAATCGGCCTGATCGCCTGAACGGCATTACCAACACGATGATGCGCGAGTTATATGAGTGTGTTCGGCGGGGTGCGGACGATCCGGCAGTTCGCGTTGTAAAACTCACCGGTGCCGGACGCGGTTTCTGCCCCGGCGCAGACCTGCTTGCCTACTCAAGCGGCGAAAAGCAGGAAGAAAACCGCAAAGAATACTTTCACCTGACCGCTGCATTGCACGAGATGCCAAAGGTTACCGTCGCTGCGATCAACGGCGCGTGTGCTGGTGCTGGTTTCGGTTGGGCCTGCGCATGCGATCTGAGGTACGCGGTTGATCGAGCCGTCTTCAACACAGCTTTTCTCGGCGTCGCCATATCAGGCGATATGGCAGGCCCGTGGTTGCTCCCCAGGATTGTTGGTGCAGCGAAAGCACGCGAGCTTTATTTCATGCCGGGCAAACTCAGTGCTGCAGAGGCGTTACGCATCGGGTTCCTGAACGACGTCTTTTCAGAAGATTCTTTTCAATCGAAGGTTGATGCCATTGTGGATCGCATAGCAAGCTCCGCACCACTGGCGATCGGCGAAATGAAAAAGAATTTCATCAGTGCAGAAAACATGTCATTGCGTGACTACATCGACGTAGAAACCGAACGGCACAGCCGCACTGGTGCGAGTGAAGATTCCCGCGAGGCATTCAAGGCTTTCGTGGAAAAACGTGAAGCAGTATTCAAGGGTCGCTAACCAGGAGCAAGCAAATGAATGATTTACCCCCGGCAGCCAAACGTATAAGAATTCGCCAGATTGCCATCTGCACACCGGATATCTGGCCAGTGGAACAAGCCGTCGCCCGCACACTCGAGGTAACCCCGGTGCATCGGGACAAACCCGGCGCACCGATCTGGATGTTCAATTCGGTCATCGCGATCAAGGACACCTTTCTTGAAATTCTGCAGCCGGAGCGGCCAGAAGCACCTACTCAGAAATTTCTCGACAAACAAGGCGGCGCTGCCGGTTACATGCTGCTTCTGCAGGTGGATGACCTGGTAGTTGCGCGTAAACGGGCAGAAGCAGCCGGTGTTCGAGTCGTGCTCGATATGCCCAAGCGGCAATACCATGGCGTTAACGCCGCTGCTGTGCATCTGCATCCTGCCGATACCGGCGGTGTGCTGACGTCATTCGACTGGATGGAGGATTGGGACAGTTGGGCCTGGGGCGGTCAGGCCTGGCCATGGCATCAGCGGACCAGCGTGGTATCCGGCATTACCGGCGCAGAAATCTCCTGTGCTGATCCCGACACCGTGGCTGCCCGCTTTTCACAGTTCATCGGGCGTGGAGTTTCTGGCGATCGATCTATTGCGCTGGATGACAGTTCAATCCGGTTCATCCAGGGCAAACCGGGCGCACGGGATCGTCTGACCGGCATCGATATGCTGGCGAGCGACCGATCACGGGCGGGCGAAGCCTTTGATTTTGCCCGAACCACAGTCAGGCTGGTTTGAAACCCACGCAGGAGAAACAAGTGATCGACAACAAGACGGTTATCCTCACCGGCGCCTCATCCGGTGTTGGCAAAGCGGTTGCGCAACGGCTGTTAGAACGCGGCTCAAAAGTCATCGCGATCGACATCAAGGAACCTTCCACAGCAGTGGCCGAATACTATCGCTGCGACCTGGGCGATCCATTGAGCATCGATGAACTGCTGAACAAACTGACCGGCAGCTACGCTTGCGTTCTGAACGTGGCCGGTGTGCCCGGCACGGTGGGGGACGAAACCACCATGCGGGTTAATCTGCTGGGTTTACGCCATTTCACTGACAGCGTATGGGATCGTATTGAAGACGGCGGAACTGTGGTCAACGTCGCCAGTATTGCCGGTAACAACTGGCGAAGACGGCGGAATTTTCTGAACGATCTGCTTGCGACCACAAGTTTTGAAGAGGGGCTCGAGTGGTGGCGAACCAACCACACCGCTCTCGACACAGATGCCTATACGTTTTCGAAAGAAGCCGTGGTGCTGTACACCATGCAACTGGCAGGCAGGGGTCTGGCACGTGGAATCCGCGTGAACGACGTTGGGCCGGGCCCGGTGGATACGCCCATATTGCCTGATTTCACCCGGGCGACCGGCGAAGAACTGATGCAGCAGATGATCAACATCGTCGGTCGGCCGGCCCAACCGGGCGACATTGCGGACGCCATCGTGGTGCTTGCACAGGGCAGTATCGGCTGGCTGAACGGTCAGCACATCGTGGTCGACGGCGGATTGACTGCCGGTTATTCAGCCGGCTGGCACAAAGGCTCGAGCACCCGCTGACATTCAGGCCTATGGTTCGAGCATCGCCTTAAGCGCAGTGATGCTCTCAGCAGACGGTGTGTGATTGATACTCATCACCGCCTTGGCCAGGGTTTTTACCGCGGGTGTCGATCGACCTTTACCCAGGGCATCGAGGGCTGAACGATCGCTTTCTGCAGGTTTGTGGGCAACCCGGGAGATAATCCCAGCCAGCGCTTTTTCGTTGTCGCTGCTGTTGTTGTCCCCAAGTATAGCTTCAAGTCTGGCCAGATCTTCATCGGCGGGAAAGTGATTAAAACTGATGAGGATTTTAGCCATCCTGTCTGTCGCCTCGGAGGCATAGCACACGTTCGTCATCAGAATACCAACAAGCAGTAACATCAGTCGCATTTGCAGACCCTCAAGGAGTTAACGCGGCGAGAATAGCAGATCAAAACGCCTCTGGCTTCACCTGAAAAACCCTTTGTGGCCCCTTTGTAAAGCGTGGGGGCCGGACCTAATCAGGATCAAACAACACGCCCGGATTCAGGATGCCATTCGGATCTATTGTGCGTTTTACCGCCCGCAATGCCTGCTCAAACAACTCAGGTCGCTGTTGCTTCCAGCCGGGGCGGTGCATCCGTCCTACCGCATGATGGTGGGTAACGGTTCCACCGGCTGAGACGACTGCCTCCATGGCGGCGTCCTTGATGATCTGCCAATGCTCGTCTTCCGCACCCGGCCGCACCGGTCCCGAAAAGCTGTAATAGGGTGCCGGTCCATCGGGATACACATGGGTAAATCGGCATGACAACCGCGTGTGCGGACCCAGCACCTCGAGCAGAACCTTGCCAACAGATTCACGGACCCGCGCATCGAACTCGGGCCACGCATCCCAGGTGATCGCGGTTTCGAATGTGTCTGCCAGCAGACCAAGGCCGCTGCTGACACCCGCATTGACCCCGATGAATGCATCCCGCCAGGCACCAACCGCACCGCTTCGACCTGTTGCCTTTCCTGAACCATCATCACAGACAATCTGATCATCCTCGATCACACCACCCGCTGAACGGGCGATCGCGACCGCCTGCCTGATCTGTTCGTTCTGCGGACCAGACGCAGACTCAAAGCCGATGATCAGCAGGGCCTTAAGACCATCGAGACCGGCACTGGCCTGCGCTTCCACTGCGTCGAGCAGCCGCAGGTTAGCTGGCCACAATTTGGCTTGAACAATCTGCCGTACGGCATCGCCACCGGTTGCCCAATCCGCGAACACAACCCCTGCGGTCGCTCTGAATGTGGGCCGTGCCTGCAGCCTCAACCAGCTTTCCGTGATGATGCCAAGCGTACCTTCAGACCCGAGCACCAACCGGTCAGGGCTGGGTCCGGCGCCACTGCCCGGCAAACGTCGGGATTCCCACCAGCCTTGTGGCGTGAGCATGCGTGTGCTTTCAACAAAGTCATCGATGTGGGTGTGATTGGTCGCATAGTGTCCGCCTGAACGGGTGGCGATCCAGCCACCCACAGTCGACCAGGGAAAGCTCTGCGGGAAGTGCCGCAAAGTCAGACCATGAGGCCGCAGTGCGTCTTCCAGATCGGGGCCGAGGACCCCGGCCTGTATGCGTGCTGCGCGGGACACCTCATCGATTTCAAGCACCTTATGAAAGTGATCCATGTCTACCGTGATGGCGGCTCGATCACCCGCCGGCACACTCACGCCCCAGACCACACTGGTTGCGCCACCGTAGGGAATCACCACATGACCGTGCTGATCGGCAAATGCGAGGGTTGCCTCGAGCTCATCATCGGTTCGCGGATGGGCAACCGCATCTGGCGGATTGTCGAACTGACCTCGAAGGGCTCGCTGCAACTCCAGTGGATGCCCTCCATAGGTGTGCAGCAAGCGTTCAACCGGGTCGGTGCTGACCCAGTCGGCCAATTTCGCCGGCACCTTGAGACGCGCATTGCGTACGTCAATCTGATTGAGATCAGGGATTGGCGGCGGTTCAAGATTCAAACCGGTACGTTCGCCAATTACCTTTGCCGCTGCCTTACGCTGCGCGGCTGACGGTTCGTCGCTTTCGTACCCCCAGGTCCAGAAACTCCGTCGTTGTTGCCATTTTGCCATCAGTGTTCTCTCCTGAGATTGTTAGTTCAACGCCTGCTAGTTCAACGCCTGGTAGATGAGCGCGCGCAGCTTCTGTGCGTCATCGATGTCGCGGGCAGGTAACAGCTGAGTCATGTAGACCACCAGCAGATCTTCCGCCGGATCGACCCAGTACACCGTGTGATACGCACCCCCCCAGGCGAACTCGCCCACCGACCCGGGCAGCCCCACGGTCAGCGTAACCCGCAACCTCAGTTTCTTACTCTGCATGCACATCCCTCCCCACCATCCCGGAAATACTAGCAGCTTTTTCACTATGCCCAAGACGGTGTTCTGATTCCCTGGTCGAATGCGCTGCGTTCTGTTTGAATCCCCTGCACCATCGCCGATAATTCTCACCATGTCACAGCTCAGTTTCAGATCGCCTAAAACCCAAGTCCGCACAAGCGCCATCCATGGGAAAGGTCTGTTTGCCACGGCACCAATCAAAACAGGAGACATCGTCTGTATCAAAGGGGGCTATGTGCACACACAGGCGACCTGGAGTGAGCTGGAACAAAAACTCGGACCCGCAGAAATTCAGATCTCTGAAACGCACTTCATCGCCCCCTCTACCCAGGCCGAGCGCGACGGCGCCATGCTGTACATCAACCACTCCTGTGATCCGAATTGCGCCATCCAGGGGCAGATCGTGTTCGTTGCAATGCGTGACATCGCAGCCGAAGAAGAACTCACCCATGACTGGGCAACCACCGACGATCTGGATTACGCAATGACCTGTCATTGCCAGTCGAGCAACTGCCGCGGCACCATTACCGGACGCGACTGGATGAAGCCTGAATTGCAGGCCCGTTACGCCGGTTGGTTCTGCTGGTTTCTGCAGCGTCGGATCGACTCGATGCGCAAGCCATCCTGATTAACCCGTCGCCCTTCATCCTGTGATCGCAAGGCACCTGGTAACCACTCTACCTGATGGTCGTAATCTGGCCTGGGTCGAGTATGGTCCGCTGGATGGCAAACCTGTTCTCTACATGCACGGTGGTAACGATTGCGGGTTGGAAGCGGGTTGGTTTGCCGACGGGCTGCACGCGGATGTCCGTCTGATCGCACCGGATCGACCTGGCTTTGCAGACTCCACGCTCAAGATCGGACGTTGTTTCGCCGATATCGTCCCGGATATGGAACACCTGCTTAACCATCTTGGCATCGACAAACTGCCAGGTCTCGCGCTGTCAGGCGGTGGTCCGCACCTGCTTGCCCTGGCCGCATTGAGCAACCTGTTGAGCTGCATAAGTGTTGTTGCCAGTCCCTGCCCATTTGAAGTCCCGGGGTTTTTTAAGGGAACCTGGTTTCCCATCCGGATGGCTTACCTTGTTGCGCGCTATGCGCCCACCGGGGTCTTGCGCGGGCTGCAACGGGCAATGAACGATCCGGTGCGCAACATGCGTTATGCGGACCGTATGCCCGCACCCGATGCGGCGCTGTTCGCGGATGACCCCGCACGCAAAGATCTGGTCATTCAAAGCGTCAGCGCGGCCCATCGGCATGGTTTTGACGGCGCCGTTTTCGAGTGGCGACTGTATACCCGACCCTGGGGATTTGATCCCGGTACGATCAGGATTCCTACTTCGCTGTGGTACGGCGATCAGGACGGCATGGCTCCACCAAACATGGGGCATCATTTAGCCTCAGTGATTCCCGACAGCTGCATCCATATATTGCAGAATGAGGCACATCTTTCGTTGATCCATCGCCATGGTCCTGCGATCGTTGCGGACCTTGTGGCGATTTGAATGGATCAGAGGGTTGAGTAGCGACACACCTGTGCGGATCGACAGCGCCTTAGTCAAACTGTTGGTCGAAAGTCAGTTCCCGGTCTGGGCTGACCTGCCTGTTACCCCGGTCGCTCTGAGCGGCTGGGACAATCGGACTTTCCATCTGGGTGAGCGCATGATCGTTCGTCTGCCCAGTGGCAGACACTACGCAGCGGCGGTAGCACCCAGATCAGGCCAGCACAGTTTTCGCGGTGGATCACTTAAGATCTGGGACCGGCAGGCTCGATCTGCACTCGCGGTCCTCGGGGATAAAATTGATACCGACCGAGCTACGGCAATCTGGGACGCCGCCCTCAACGCACCTTTCACCGACGAACCGGTGTGGTATCACGGCGACATCGCCGCCGGAAACCTGCTCGTCCGCGATGGCAGATTGTGCGCTGTCATCGACTTCGGCGGCCTCGCGGTGGGTGACCCGGCCTGCGATCTGGCGATTGCCTGGACATTGCTCGACGCCACAAGCAGAGCCGCATTCCGCGCAAGACTCGACGTAAGCGATGCAATCTGGGCACGAGGCCGCGGCTGGGTACTGTGGAAGGGCATGATCATTCTCGCTAATCTCATCGAGACCAACGTCATCGAAGCAGCATCAGCTGAACATGCGGTGGAAGCAGTTCTGGGGTCAATGTCTTGAATAGCCGGTTCAGTGAATTGAATTTCGTACAGGCGGATCCTTCATCCGCTGACGTGCTCAACAACCTGCTTGAATTGTATTGTCACGACATGTCGGAATGGCTTGGCCTGGATGCTGACGCCACAGGCAGCTTCGCTGGCAACTACGACGCACCAACCTACTGGGCTGATGGTGGAAGCGTATTCATCGCCTATGTGGCCCGCCGACCAATCGGCTTTGCGATTGTGCAGTCGGCAACGCCCTTCACCGGAAAGGCGAATTCGCTGGACCTGAAAGAGTTCTTCATCCTGCGAAAACATCGAAGATCTGGTGCCGGAAACGCCTTCGCTGAACACGTGTGGAATACGCATCCCCAACAGTGGCTGGTGCGCGTCTATAGCGTGAATCGGCCGGCGGTTCCCTTCTGGCGCAAAACCATAGCCGCCTACACAAGCGGCGACTTCAGCGAAGAAGTTCGATCGCAAGCAGACAGGGACTGGATCTACTTTGCTTTCCGATCGACCTCTTTTCGATCACCCGGGTTAGACTGATCGGCCTCAAGGTTTAAGAGCGTGCGATGACCACATGGATTGCCGGTGCACATTCTGGTGCGCCCCTCGTTACCGGCTTCGAAGATTTCGAAAGTGGCAGCTTTACCAGTGCGTCGTTCTGCCGACCCGTGTACCGCACCGGTTCCGGTCCGGCTGTGATCGTGATCCACGAGATCCCGGGGATTTACGACAAGGTTTTCGAATTCGCCCGTCGTGTTCGAGACTCAGGCTTCACCGTGTATCTGCCTTCGCTCCTCGGCACACCGGGGCGCCCGCTCACATTGGGGTACGGCATCGCAGCGATGGCGAAATTGTGTGTGTCGAAAGAGTTCAACCGGTTTGCCTACCGCACCGAAGCACCGATCGCAGACTGGTTGCGCGCCCTTGCACGCGATGCTCATGCGCAATGCGGCGGTCCGGGGGTGGGTGCAGTGGGTATGTGCTTCAGCGGCGGGTTTGCGCTCGCGATGATGGCCGACGAACACGTCATCGCGCCGGTCCTTTCGCAACCCTCCATGCCGTTTACACTGAACAAACGCATGCGCGCCGACATCGACACACGCTCTGAGGACCTGCCCCGAATCCGCGAACACATGGAACGCCACGACACCTGCCTGCTCGGCCTGCGGTTCACCGGCGACCGGTTCGTTCCGCGAGAGCGGTTTGAGTATCTGAAAGAGACCTTTGGCGAACGTTTTGAAGCAGTGAACATCGATTCAAGCCCAGGCAACAGCCATGGCATCCGCGCAGGCGCCCACTCGGTCCTGACCAATGATTTTGTTGACGATCCCGATCATCCAACCTATCAGGCACTCACAAAAGTACTCGGGTTATTTCGACGCCAACTTCTAAACAGCTGAGCAGCGCTCAGTCGATGCCGTATGCGGCTTCCCAGCGACCGTGGTATTTCTGCCAGCGCTCGCTCGCGCGTGCCTGCGGACCACTTACTACAACATTGGTCGCTGCCTTTTTCCCTTCGGTGAGCGTTTCGTTCAGATAATCGCCGTTCACGAAATGAACACCGACACCGGTCCGGTCATGCTCACTGGGGTTAGCGCCGGTGGCATGCGGCGTGCCGAAGCAGAAAAACACCACCCCCCCGGCCGGCACCTCGCAATGTACTGCCTTGGAAACGTCCGCATCCATGCGGATGTGATGATCACTGTTCGGATCGCGATAGTGTGGGTAGCGCTCATCAAATGCCCGGGGGATGACCTTCAAGGTGCCGTTCGCACGCGTTTCGCGGTACCTTTGAGTGGGTCACTGATGCCGAAGTAAGCGTTGTCTGTGTGCCAGTTTGTTGGAAGACCGACGCTTGCGGGTTTGTAAAACAGTTGATCGAGTATTTTGATGACCGGGTCGCCAAGCAAAGCAGAGGTTGCAGCACAGACCTTGCGGCAGAAAGGCAGCGACCTGAAAAGACAGCTTTCAGGGCCACGATTTCGCGGCTGCTGAAGAACCCGGGCACGATGGTGTAACCCTCTGTCAGGTGCTGCTGCACCTGAGCCTGACTCAATGGATTGCTCAGGCTCATCCTGGACTGCGCCAGTGAACTAAGGTCGGCAGAAAACGCAGAGCTTGTTGCCGGTGGGATCGCGCAGATAGGCGCCAAAAAAGGCTTTCGAGTCGGCGGGTCTGGGGCCTGGTGCACCCTCATCAGACCCACCGTTTTTCAAGCCGGCAGCATGTGCGGCCTGCACTTCACCCGTGTTTTGCGCCTTGAACGCAACCATGATGCCGTTCCCGGCAGCCGCCGGCTTGCCGTTAGCCGTGGCCGAGACCACAAAGACATCCTGACTGTCCTGACCTTTCTGGCCATAACCGGTCCAGCCACCATCAGAAAATTTGCGTTCCAGCCCAATGGCACCGAACACCGCATCGTAAAACGGGATCGCCTTTTTGTCGTCGAGCGCACCGATCGTCACATAACCAATAGACATAGTCCTGTCCTCCTTTTTCTCAATGCTGCCTGAATTATGGGGTCCGGGTAAAGTGCGCGGCAGGGGGCTGTCACACCACATTCTTCAAGTTACGCATCATCTCCCCAACAGAAACCACCTGCACGCCGTTGTGCTCGAACTGGTGACTCCCAGGATAAACAACAAATCCCCGAGATGCGCCAAGATCCGTAAATGCGTTGTAAAACCCTTTCCGGGGAGTCACGTTTCGGGCAGTGCGTTTAATTTCAATTACCCATCGTTCCTCCGGATTGAACTCGAGAACCAGATCGATTTCCGCACCACCTGAAGTCCGATAAAAAAACGCCTGCACCCACGTTGGAGTGACCGACAGGATGTTTTCAATTACGAATCCTTCCCAACTCGCACCGACAACAGGGTGGGCGAGCAATCCGTCGAGATCGGCAATGCCAAGAAGCGCATGAACGATGCCACTGTCCCGTAAATACAATTTCGGAGATTTCACCAGTCGTTTACCTACATTGCCGGACCAGGGCGGCAGTCTGCGAACGAGCAGCAGGTCAACCAGCAAATCCAGATATCTGTTGACCGTCCGCACATCAATACCAAGAGATGCTGCCAACCCCGAAACGTTGAGCAGGGCACCCTGACCGTGTGCCAGCATTGTCCAGAGACGACGCAAGGTTTCCGACGGTGTACGTGCGTCGAATGCAGGGATGTCCCGTTCCAGGTACGTGAGAATAAAATCGCGGCGCCACTGCAGACTGCTCCGCTCCGACCTGGCCAGGTACGACCTTGGGAATCCACCCCTCAGCCACAGTGGCGTGACTGATTTTTCACCAGTCTCAAGAAGATTAAGCGCAAACAATTCCCGATAGGCGATCCTGCCTGCCAGTGATTCAGACGTTTTCCTGATCAGTTCAACAGACGCGGATCCCAGGAGTAGAAAGTGACCGTTGCCACGGCCCTCTCGCCTGTACAGATCAATAATGCCGCGCAGGTCGTCAAAGAGGCCAGGTGTGCGTTGAACTTCGTCCAGAATGACGAGTTGATCCTGATACTGTGCAAGTACCGCTCGAGGTTCCCGAAACAACGTGGCGATGGCGGGATCTTCAAGGTCGAAATACATCGATGGAAGCCGTTGCGCCAGATCCAAAGCAAGGGTCGTTTTGCCCACCTGCCGTGGACCCAGAATCGCCACAGCCGACTGATCCAAAAGCAGATCATGGACGTCTGACTGGGCAAGTCTTTCTATGTTCATACCTTGCAAATAATACATCTAGACGATGTTTATACAAGGTAAAAAATTGATTTAGAAAACGAACCGAATAAACCGGGTTCACTCAGACCCAGCCAATCCGCTCGTCTCTCGCAACTCCTCACCAACACACTACCCGCCGTGGTACTCAATCGAATCAGCAGCAATGCCGACTAGAACACCAAGGTTTGCGAACAGGGTTAACCACTTGTTCAGGTTGTCCATGAGATTTTTCCACGCATCGCTCATTTGAATATGAGCTTTAACCACCCGCTAATTTCACTGTGAAGCCAGCTTCTTCGAGCAGCGCCTTGATCCGTTCACGATCCATGGTCTGCAACTCGATCACCCCGGAGCGAAGCGCACCGCCGACACCGCAGCCTGTTTTAAGCGCTCTGGCAAGACTGGTCAGTTCGGCGTGGGGCAGATCAAGACCTTTGATCAAGGTAACCCCCTTGCCCTTTCTACCTTTTGTCTCTCGATGCAGACGGACCACACCATCACCAGGCACGCCGGACATGGCGTTGCGGGATTTTGCAGCCGCACAGGTGCAGCCGCTCATCGGCCGGCCACATTTCACGCACACTCTGCCGGTGTCGGTTGTGTAGACCAGAGTGTTCGGTTGCTTCCTGCTCATCCGTTCAGTGTAGCTTTTCGTCGGCCGCACAGCTTCAGACTATCGCGGGCTTCCCTGCATGATGCAGGTCATCGCCTCGGAAACAGCGGTGCGTCCGACTGCAACCGTGCCCGCCCGCTTGCTTCGGCAGACAGATCCACGTCGAAGACCGTGTGCGCCCCCATCATCTGCACGTCGCGGTTGATCCGCTGTAGCTCGTGATCGAGAAAGTGCACACTGGCGCCACTGCCTTCCATAACATGTCGCACCACACGTCGGCAGTCGCGAACAACGTGCGCGATCGACAGACTCGTTTCCTGCTGATCAAGACCTGACAAGCGGATGTGACCACGCGCGTGGCGCTCGATGATGTGCGCATTCGCACGTAACACGGTTTCAGCAGCACGCACCTCAGTGAGGACGTTAGCGAGTCTTATCTGTGCCGACGCGCTGTCTTTCTGAACTTTCCGGGTGCCGAAGCGGACCCGCTCCTGCACGACATTCCGATAAAGTTCGACCGCGCGACGTGCAGCTCCTACGGCGGGGATCGCGGCTGTCAGGCTCAGAAACGGACGAACCGGCAGGCGCATCAGGTAAGTGGCATCTTTTCCGGCTGTTACCACAGGGGGCACCAGCAACGACATGTAGCGTTCCGGCACAAACACCTGTTTGGCCACTATGTCGTGGCTGCCGGTGGCAGCCATGCCATCCACGTGCCATGTATCCGCGACCTCCACATCCGCCCGTCGCACCAGACACAGACGTTGAACCGGATCATCAGCACCATTCGACACCATGGTACTCAGCAGCACCCAGTCGGCGTGCACGATACCGGTGGCAAACTTCCAGCGGCCATTCAGCTCGAAGCCGCCTTCCATGGGGGTCGCTACGCCACCTTTGGGATTTACGCTGCCAGGTGCAAGGATGAACGGAACTTCGGCGAACACCTCTTCCTGAAGCGCATCGGAGAAGAGTCCGAGCAGCCAGTTGTGCTCCATGTAGAACGTGGTGATCCAGCCGGTGGATGCACAGGCCTCGCTGACCGTGATACCAATATCAACAAAGAGATCAACACCGATTTCATAACCACCGAATCGCTCAGGCACAAAGGAACGGAACACACCCGTGCTCTTGAGCGCTGCGATCACATCATCATCTGGCTTACGCCGACTCTCAGCATCCACCGCCCGCCTGGCAATAAGCGGTACAACGCCCCGGACGCGTTCGAGCAGACCGTCGACAGGCAGATCCTCAACAGCGGGGCTAGTCAGTTTTTTGCTGCTCACCCGATTACGGTCGATGCCTGACCCTTCGCCCCCGCCACATCGCGTGGCGGTAGTTTGCGGCCATTCTCCATGCGAAAACGCACCTGAGGGATGGCATCATCGGCCACGAAGTCGCGCAGCAGGTGACAGCACTCGAGCTGCAGCCCATTCGGGTCCTCGAAGTAGATGGACTTCGACCAGCCCTCGTGATCCATGGGCCCACGCACTGTTACACCGTGTGCTTCGAGTTCGGCTTTGGTGGCTTCGAGCTCCTCCAGCGACTGCGAATTAAACGCGAAATGATATACACCCGGCATCAGACCCAGCCCTTTGTTAATGCCTGAGTCAAAGTCCTTCGGCCAATCGGGAACATCCTCACCGCTCATGAAACCGAGCAACTGGCCGTTACCGATGTCGAAGAAGTAGTGTTTCACGCAGCCTTTGTCGCCAAGCTCAACCAGGTCGGCGCGAACCAGCGGGAACCCGAGCACATCTTCGTAGAAGGCTCTTGTTGCCTCCATGTCTTTGGTACCGAGATCAATGTGATTGAATCCGATTGTCCGGGTCATCTTGTTCCTCCCGCAGATTAGACAGACGGTGAGATTTGGAGAATATTCTCGTTTTCCCACGCACTGCAAGTCGCCATTCCTTAAGCTCTGGCTTAAGTTGTGGTCATCACCCAGCCGGAATATCTTTGCTTAAAGCCATTGAGGGTCTTAAGGAATGAACAACACTTCCACACATCGCCCATTTCTGCTGACCGAAGCACAAAGCCGGATCGGCGAGTCGCTGGGTGTGAGCGACTGGGTTTTCATCGATCAGGTCCAGGTCAATGTGTTCGGTGAAGTCACAAGGTGGCGAACGCCCGGACACTGTGAGCCCGAGATCGCCCGAAAAGGACCCTACGGTGGAACACTGATGCACGGTTTTCACATGGTGGGTCTGCTGTCGCACTTTTTTAAGGACTCTGGTTTACAGCCTGCAGATGGGGAACGCCCACTCAACTACGGTCTGGACAAGGTGCGTGTGCTGAAACCTGTTGTGATCGGCGACGGCGTTCGGCTCAGGTCACACATCAGCCTGCTGGACGCGAAGGACAAGGGCAAAGGCGAGATGTTGCTGAAGACTTGTCATGAACTCGAAGCCGAGGGCATCGAGGGGCGTGTGCTGTACGCCGAGTACCTGACCTACTGGTTCCCCACCTGATGAAGGAATGAGATCGTATGAAGATCATTAAAGTCATTGCACTGGTCCTGATCGTCGTGGTTATCGGCGTCATTTTTACCGCTCCCATCGGCCCTTTCCCGGGTTTTTTTATCGGCGGCACCCCGACCCAGGTACCTGCAACCTGGCCTGATACCAGCGGGCTTCACGAAATCAGGCTCGAGGTCGATCAAGGTTTGCTTCCACGGGTGGTCATCATCTGGGTGATCCAGGTAGACGGTGCACTGCACGTGGCGGGGTCTAATGAAAGCGGATGGGTCAGAATGCTCGGCGATGGCGGACCGGTTCGTGTCCGCATCAGGAACGAGACATACGCGCTGCAGGCAGAACGGCTTACTTCAGACTGGCAGCGCGTACTTCAGGCCTACGTGGACAAGTACCGACCGGACTATCCCGACATCGTCGGGGGCTTTCCACCCGTCGAAGAAGCTGCAGACATCTTCGCCGTATTCCGGTTAACGGCACCCGGAGGAGGCTAAGCCCCGTTTGTAAACAAGGCTTGAATTTATGCTGAAAGTCATTCTCTTCACCGCAACTGCACTGGCGACGCTCCTGCTGATCGCCTTTGTCGGTATGCTTTTTTACAACTCGACTTCAGTAAACCCCCGCGTTGCCGAAGAGTTAAAAACTGATCCCACAGGAGAACGCGCAGCCAGGGTGATGTTGCTGACGTTTCCGGACGGTGGGCAGATACCGGTGAACTACCTTCGCGAAGGCAACCAGGTATTTGTGGGCGCAGATGGTCGCTGGTGGCGTGTGTTTCGGGACGGTGATGTACCCGTTGAACTATTTATCAAAGGCGAGGCGCTAACCGGGCGCGCGCATACTGTATTGAACGACGCTGAGTACACTCACGATATCTTCCAGCGCCTACGACCTGACGTACCCAAATGGTTGCCGGCATGGTTGGACGCCTATCTCGTGGTGATCGATCTCGACGGATAACAAAACCTCCTGAATATCCTGTTGCGCTCATGGGAGTGCAGTGGCAACGTTGCGCTGCCTCATATAAACGGGATCATCCACAGACCATGAATACGGTGCTCATCGTTTCCGTCGGCGTGTATCTCGCCGTATCTATACTGATCGGCGTCTACGCCGCGACCCGTGTGCACAGCGCCAGCGACTACATTACCGCCGGGCGCAGTCTGCCGATGTTCGTCGTCATCGCAATGGTGTTCGCAACCTGGTTCGGCGCGGAGACTGTGCTGGGGATACCGGCCACCTTCCTCGATGAAAACCTGGGTGGCACCATATCTGATCCGTTTGGTGCGTCGCTTTGTCTTGTGCTGTTTGGCCTCGTGTTTGCGCGGCCGCTGTATCGCTACGGTGTGCTGACTCTGGGTGACTTCTATCGGCGCCGCTTCAATCGACGGGTTGAAATCGTCGTCAGCCTGGCGATCGCGGCTTCCTATCTCGGCTGGGTTTCGGCGCAGATCACCGCGCTCGGCCTGGTCTTCAACGTGCTTTCTGATGGCGCGATCTCGCACACCACGGGCATTGTGGTCGGTGCTGCGGTAGTGTTGCTCTACACCCTGCTCGGCGGCATGTGGTCAGTGGCGCTGACGACGGTTGTGCAGATGACAATCATCGTGATCGGTCTGCTCTGGATCGCGTGGATGGTAGCCGACATGCCGGAGGTGAACGGTGTCGCACCAGTCATAGAGCACGCGCGCAGCGCCGGTAAATTCGAGTTCTGGCCGCCGCCTGACTGGGCCGCGATTGTTACGTTCATCGCCGGGCTGCTGACCATGGGCTTTGGCTCAATACCGCAGCAGGATGTGTTTCAGCGTGCCAATTCTTCCCGCACCGAAGGAATCGCGGTGTGGGGAACTGTTGTCGGCGGCCTTGCCTATTTCGCTTTCGCCGCCGTACCGATCTATCTGACGTATGCAGCAACGCTTGTGGACCCTGCAGGTACGTCCCAGCTGATGGCTGAAGATGCGCAGCTCGTGTTACCTACCTTCGTCGCAACCCACCTGCCGGTGTTCGCGCAGGTGGTGTTCTTTGGCGCGCTGCTCTCCGTGATCATGAGCACTGCGAGTGGCACATTGCTTGCACCATCGGTCACGATCTCTGAAAACGTGATAAGGGAGATGCTGCCTTCGCGCACGCTGACCGATCAGGAACTTCTCTGGTTGACCCGCGCTGTCGTGGTTGCGTTCACGATAGCGGTTATTGCCTACTCGCTGTGGTCAGCCACTGAATCGACCAGCATTCACCAGATGGTGGAAAACGCCTATAAGGTCACGCTCGCCTGTGCGTTCGTCCCGTTGTTTGCCGGGCTTTTCTGGAAACGCGCCAGCAATCTGGGCGCTGAGCTTTCGATCCTGTTTGGTCTCGGCCTGTGGCTCGGCATGGAGTTCATCGCGCCAGAGGCTGCATTGCCCCCGCAGTTTGGCGGTTTCCTCGCCAGTATCGCAGGCATGTGGCTGGGTTCTGTGATGCAGGC
>JAQBYL010000546.1 GCA_027622495.1 Pseudomonadota bacterium | reverse complement strand
CCTCACAGATATCGACTCCCTGCACCTGCCAGCCCATGTTCCTTGCACTGACGAGAAGAGATCCGGCGCTGCAGCCGATCTCCACAAACCGGTTCGTTTTGCGGTAGGCATCAAAGCGATGCAGTTTGCGTTGATAAGCGCTGTTCGCCCGGCGCAGCTTGCTTGCCGAAAAGCTCAGATCAGCAGCGAATGCGGTTTCGTTGACCGTTTCATAGTCATCGGGTATCCATTTTGCGAAGATCGATCCGCAATGGATGCAGCGACGGTATTCTGAGCCCTGCAATGCCAGCAGTAATTCTGCTTCATCGCTGCCGCAGACGTCGCAGTTCACCTCGATCACAGTTGCTTTAACTCATTGGCTGACATGGCGGCATTATCAACTTTTTTGTCTGCAGGGGCACCTGAAAAAATGTACCCACCGAAGTGTTCCCCAGATCGGGATCAAGCCGCTGTTCATAACCAATCGTGTGCTCGTGCCACGAGACTAAACACCGAATGGGTAACTGGCTAAATGAAAGTAGTGATCCCCCAGATTGACGACACAACGATGACCAACGCCGACATACCAGCACCGAGCCCCCGCACAACGCTCTTAACGTCCTCCAAACCCGATTGCGTGTAGAACCCGGCCGAGCACCAGAGTGGCACCCAGGGCGTGGATCGCGGTGCCCGAAACACTCTGCATTTCCAGAAGGGCGATCAGAATCAACGCGAGAGGCACGTTTTCGACGAAATTTGCGTGCCGACGCATTCGCATCAGCAATTCCCGATCGCCTCCGTCCCCGAGTGAAATGCCGGCCTGGGCCCGCTTTACTCCCGCGGTGGCACCCAGGCCAATGGCCATCAATCCAAGTAGACCAGCGTAAAGAATGGTGATTTCTGGTGTCAGCACGGCAACGCTCCCGTTCTGCTCAATTAAATTCCCCAGAGCTAAAGCCCCGGTAGGTTTGCGACACTCGCCCAGGTATCAGGAGGCAAGGGCGGTTATCTCGGCCTGCCTGGTGGCCAGATAGTCGAGGTCAAAGCCGTAGAGATCAGCCGCATTCCCGTGCAGTACCTTGTCAACCGAATCCCCCAGGCTCGCACGGATCGCCTCAATGCTCGACTGGCTTTCCGGCCATGAACCTTCATCGTGAGGATAGTCATTACCCCACAAGAGGCAGTCTGCGCCGGTAAAGGAAATATTGTTAAGCGCAACCGGATCGTCGGTGATCGTTACAAATCCCTGACGCAGGAAGTACTCGCTGGCGCGCAGGGGAAGATCCTTCCGGTAGAGATGGCGCCGTCTTTGCATCTGATCCATAGCCTGCAGCACCCATGCGAGGCATCCGCACTCGGACTCGGTGATCACAAAGCGCAGGCCGGGATGCCGCTCGAGCACGCCCGATGAGGTGAGCTCCAGAATCGGCGCCATACCAGCGGCCATGCCGATGACCGTATCCAGATGCTCGGTGTGCTTAACTCGATCTTTACCCTGTTCGATCGTCAGGGCGAGTCGTTCCTCACTCATGTGGCCCGGGTCTGCGAATTCGCCGCCCAACGCGAGATTGCCACTGAACACATGAAAGGTGATGGGTATCGACGCTTCCTCCGCCATACTCCAGAGCGGCTCCCAGACCTTCAGCCGGTACGGTTGCCACGGCACCACACAGGGCAGGAACAGGGTCGCAAAGCCTTCGTGGATACACTTCTGCGCTTCAGCAAGCGTGTCTTCAATGGCATCGGTGGGGAGCATGGCTGCGGGTTTGAAACGCTTGGCAGCTGGTGCGAACGCCTCTTTCGCGTATTCGTTGTAAGCCCGCGCGAAGGTTTTTGAATACTCCCGGGTCTGGTGACTGCCACCAAAGTTCAAACCGATGTTGGGAAAGATCACCTGGGCATCCACACCCTCGCGGGCCATATCACGCATTCGGCGGTCAAGGTCTGTGCCGAGAGAGGGATCGGAGCGGAATTCCAGCTCACGGTCCCGGGCCGACAGCTTCTTCCACGAGGAGCGATTCCTGACTTCGCCGTTCACCTCGTCATCCAGGTCACCACCGGTGCCAGGCACCAGCAATCGCATCCGCCCGCGCAAATGTTCTGGCAGACGGGCTCTCAGATTTTCGTTTTCAGCGACGTGGGAATCAGCGCTGATAAGCAGGCTGCGATTGGCGTTAGACATGGTCGGTTCTTCCCGCTTCGTCGTGCTTGAATGGGGACTGCTGCTATTGGCGATGGTAGGACGGTTGTGATGATTAGAACAGTGTCATTCGCCTGTACGTGTGAAATGCAGAGAGACGATTGGCCAGGCGCTACCCCGCCTTCCGGCCTTGCTGCTCGCTCAATGCTCTGATCGCACTTTCGGCCAGAAATCGTGAGCGGTTGGACTCTGAGCTGTCGATTGCTGAAATCAACCACTTCGGTAGTGTGATGTTGATACGCTCGGACTCAGCTGATAATCGATCCAGATCCACCTGAATTGCCATATAGGTCAGTGCGTCCTGGTATGCCTTGATGATTTCGCTCACG
>JAQBYL010000036.1 GCA_027622495.1 Pseudomonadota bacterium | reverse complement strand
ACCGTCTCCCCCGTGGATGATGGATGTCCAGTCGCTGCAACGGACTATGCAGTCACCGACGAGGACACCCCTGTGGTCACCAGCAACGTGCTGGCAAATGACACACTGACCGATCACGCAGCGCTAAGCACCCATGATCTGATCTCCGCCGCCGGTGGAGCGGTGGTCTACAACGGCGATGGCACGTTCACCTATTCACCGTCTGCAGACTTCAATGGCAGCGACAGCTTCGGCTACACGCTGATCGATGACGATGGTGAACTGGTGACGGGAACCGTGTCGATCACGGTAAACCCGATAAACGACAGTCCGCTGGCCTTGAGCGACAGCTACAGCGTGGACGAAGACGGCTCCCTTGTTGTGGATGCAACAAATGGTCTGCTGAACAACGACAGTGACGTCGATCTGAATGCGTTGAACGTCGACATAGCACCCGTCGTCGCACCCCTGCACGGTGTATTGAATCTGGCTGCCGATGGATCATTTACCTACACACCAGACGCCGATTACAACGGCGCCGATACGTTTACCTATACCATCACCGATGGAAACGGCGGTTCCGCCTCCGCTCAGGTGCTCCTGACCATAACATCGATCAACGATACGCCGGTCATCACCTCCTTCGGCGGTGCGGAACAGGCAAACCTTCACATCAGCGAAGGGATTGATGTAGTAACCACGGTAACCGCTTCCGACGTTGACGGGCACCAGGTTTCGTTCTCGCTGACCGGCGGTGCCGATGCTTCAGCGTTCACAATCGATCCGGCAACGGGCGCGCTCTCGTTTGGGCAGCCTTCAAATTTTGAGGCGCCAACCGATCAGAACAGCGACGGTGTGTACAACGTGGAAATCACCGCCACCGATCCTTTGGGTGCATCTGTAAGTCAGAGCCTGGATGTGACGGTCCTTGATGCCAATGAAGCACCGCTTGCTCTCGAGCAGATGCTCACGCTGAGCTCCAATTCTGGCTTTACCGGCCAGTTGATCGCAACTGACCCAGATACCAATGACGTCTTGAGCTATCAGGTTACCGGCGGCAGTGGTGTGGGCACATTCAAGATCAACAGCGTCACCGGCATTATCAGTCTGGTCGAGGGCTTTGACATTTTTGCCCTGGGCGACCAGATGACACTTGAGGTGACCATCACCGATGCCGGTGGCTTGACCACACAAGCCACCGTCAACATCCGTGTGGAACCCATCGAGGATGCTCACGAAATCATCCAACGGGACCGCACCCCTGAAGACATCATCGTCGACCGTCTGCAGGAACAGAAACCTGCCAATGAAGTGACCGAGACCGAAGACGAAAGCGAAGAGGAAGGAACACCGACCGCGCAAGAAGACGAAGCCGGGGTTGACGAGATCAATGCCTCAGCACCTCCGCCGGTGCTACCAGAGGATTCACACGGAGCAATACAGGATCTGGAACCACTCGAGGTTGAGGCAGATCTTCGAACCATTGGCGGCGCTTCGCTCGAGCGCGGCTTCAGGGTCATCCTCGACATCCTGTTCGAGAATGATCAGGAAACTGAAAATTTCCAGTTTCAGACTGCCTACGCCCTCAATACGGCTCACTCGGAAATCAGCATCGGCCCTGCCGCTATATCCGCCATCCAAACTCTGAAAGAAGAGCTCTCAGAGCAGAATAGGTCAGCGATCGAAACCTATCAATCTGTGGTGCTTGGAACTACCGTGGCGAGCGTTTCAATTTCTGCCGGGATCGCGGTCTGGGTGTTACGCACGGGCGCATTGATCACCAGTCTGCTGGGCTCCAGCCCGATGTGGCGCCAGTTCGACCCCTTGCCGGTGCTGGGTTCAGATGATTCTGACAATGACGATGAGTGGCTGGATGAAGATCTAGACGATCTTATGCACACAAGCAAAGCCGACAGCATCTTCGACGATGAATCATTTGATTCTGAGGACCGACCGGTTAATTGAGATTGAATTCCATCTCCAGGCGATCACACCAACCACCACATTGGTGATCGCCGTTGCCGTAAAGATGCCCAGGTAGCCGTAGTAGTGGTCGCCCACCAGGGCAAGGGGCAGATAAACCACGAAGGTTCTGACCACTGATATTGTCAGGGGGGGTATCGGTTTACCCAACGCGTTGAAGCATGAACTCGCGACCTGCATGATGCCCATGAAGCCGATCGAAAGCGGGATGATCCAGAAAAACACCGAAGCGACTTCCACAACGATTGGATCGTCGTCGATGTATCTGACCACTGTCTCGCCAATGCTTATCATCACAACAAAGGTAACAACGCCCCAGGCGAGACAGAACTGATTGCAGGTACGCAAGGCCTCTTTCACCCGATCAAAACTGCGTGCACCCCAGTTCTGCCCGATAAACGGCTCAGCAGAAGAAGACACCGACCACAGGATCATGTGCGCCATGGTCTCGACCCTGGAGGCTACGTTGAAGCCGGCCACCACTTCGTGCCCGTGACCGGCTAAAAGGCGGGTGATAATCAGCATGCTGACAGGCTGAATCAACCCACTGGCGATCGCCGGTCCACCCACATGCAATATGGCTCCCCATGACTTCACCAGCTGGCTGGTGGAAAAAAACAGCATTTTCGCTCTGACCAGCAGACCCAGGTAAAACACCACACTGATCACCCGCGACAGTACATAGGCCCACGCCGCCCCGGCGATCCCCATCTCTGGCAGGCCCCACCAGCCGAATATGAGCGGTGGACCAAAACCGATCTGCATCAGAGATCCAACAGACATGATGATGCCGGGACTGGCCGCCGACCCGGTGGCACGCAGCAACGTTGAGCCGACAATCGAGAGCATGAAGAACGGCACCCCGATCAGGTAGACATTGAGATAGGCGATGGTCATGGCGGCCACTTCGCCCTTGGCACCCAGCGTGGTCACAATTTCCGTTGCAAACAAACCACCCAGTGCAGCGAGGCCTCCTCCAACAAGAAGAGCGAGCAGTTGGGCGTGGGTCACGAGGCGCGCAGTCGATGCGCGATCACCCGCACCTGCGGCACGGGCCACTCCCGATGAAGCGCCAGAGCCGATCCCACCAGCAAACGCAAACAGGCTGATGGTCAACGGAAAAGCAAAGCCCATGGCCGCCAGGGCTTCGGTGCCGACATAACCGAGATATATAGCTTCCATCAACTGAGCAATGTTCAGCGTGATGGAACCCATTGCCATGAACGAGCCAAGTTTTATCAGATGGCCCTTCACCGACCCCTGGGTAAAACTCGCTGGCCCGATCGAACTCATGTGTCCAACTGGCCGTTGCTTGATTGAGCTAATTGCGTTTACCCCTGACACCAACCGCCTAATATGCCATATCCCTCATAGCATGCGGCAGGTAGACTTGATCGCGCGAGCTTCGGAGGAATTGTGAGGAATGAAAGCCAGCCTGTCCTGATCGGTGTCGGGCAGGTTCTGAACCGACTGACCGATTTGCGTGGTGCACAAGAACCACTGATGATGATGCAGGAGGCAGCGAATCTCGCGGCAACCGATGCCACGGGGAGCAACGATCTGCTTTCACAAGTCGACTCGGTGCGGGTGATCCGCGGCGTCTGGCCCTACCGTAACCCCGCTGGATGGCTCGCCCGGACCCTCAATTGCCCCTCAGCCCAGACCGTTGGCACGCTGTTTGGTGGGAACCAGGTGCAGGCAGTGGTGAATCGCACTGCTCTGGAAATCCAGCGCGGCGAGCGAGCCCTGGTCCTCATCACCGGCGCAGAAAACGGCTACAGTGCGGCCAGAGCACGCAAGCAAGGTCAGGCTCTCTACTACACCGAAACGAGCGGTGCTTACGACCTGCTGATCGGCGCACAAAAACCCGAGCATCACGATCTGGAAATCGCCAAAGGGATCAAGACCGCGATCCAGGTTTACCCGATGTACGAAAACGCAATCCGCCATAACAGATCAGAAAGTCTGACGGAACACATGGAACGTGTATCCGGGCTGTGGAGCCGCTTTTCGGCCATCGCCGCAGACAATCCAAATGCCTGGATCCGGGATGCCGTGGATGCAAAGACCATCCGTACCGCCTCACCGACCAACCGGCCCATCAGCTTTCCATATACCAAGCTGATGAACGCTAACATGTCGGTTAACATGGGTGGGGCGCTGCTCATGTGTACTGTTCAACGGGCCCGCGATCTGGGTGTGCCCGAGCAGAAGTGGATCTATCCGCTGGCTGGTGTAGAAGGCTACGATCACTTTTCGGCCTCGGTCAGAGCAGACTTTCATCGCTCGCCGGGCATCCGCCTTGTTGGCCAACGGTTGTTTGATCTTGCTGGTGTGTCGGTGGATGATCTGACCTGTGTCGATCTCTACAGCTGTTTTCCTTCGGCAGTTCAGGTAGCTGCCCGCGAACTGGGCTTGAGCGAGACGCGCCCGTTAACGGTCACCGGCGGCCTGACCTTCGGTGGCGGACCATTGAACAACTACGTCATGCACAGCATCGCAAGAACAGTTGAACTGTTGCGCGATCAGGCCAATGGTTATGGCCTGGTCACCGCTAACGGCGGCAATCTGTATAAGCACGCCCACGGGCTGTACGCGACTGAACCAAACGGCAAACCATTTCAGTTCGACAATGTTCAGGCGCAGATTGATGCGCTGCCCTCGGTGGCCTGCCTTGCGGAGTTCGAAGGCACGGTCACCATCGAATCCTATACGGTCATGTTCGGCGCACAAGGCCTGTCGCAGGGCCACTTCGCCTGCCGGACCGGCAATGGCGAGCGGGTCTGGGCTAACACCTCGGATCAGGATCTGATGGCTGCCATGACGCACGAAGAATTCTGTGGTCGGCCAGCGACGCTTGCACATGATCGAATCCGGGTGATCGGCTGATGGCTGTGTCACGTCAGGTAGTCGTCGTGGGCGGTGGTAATGCAGCCCTTTGTGCCGCGATCAGCGCAGCCGAACAAGGTGCCAGAGTCACTGTGCTGGAACGTGCACCGCAGGAAGAAAGCGGCGGTAACTCGCGCTTTACTGCCGGTGCCATGCGGGTGGTTTACAACGGTGTAGACGACCTGGTCAAGCTGATGCCTGATCTCAGCAGCAGCGAGCGCGATCGGACCGACTTCGGTCAATACAGCCGCGAAACGTTTTATGAGGATCTCGGCCGACTCACCGAGTATCGAACCGATCCCGATCTCGCAGAAACCCTGATCGAAAATTCGTTCGACACTCTGCTGTGGATGCGCGAAAAAGGTGTGCGCTTTCTGCCCCTGTACGGCCGTCAGTCATTCGAAGTGGATGGTCGCGTGAAATTCTGGGGTGGCCTCACCGTGGAAGCCTGGGGAGGCGGACCAGGTCTGGTCGAAAATCTGACCCGGATAGCCCGATCCCTGGACATCACCATCCTCTACCGCACTCGCGCTGTCAGCCTGCTGCGCGAGAATGGCCGGGTCAACGGTGTAGTCGTGGATCGCGACGGTCAGACAGAACCCTATCATGCAGACGCCATCATCCTTGCCTGTGGTGGTTTTGAATCCAACGCCGCCTGGCGTGCCCGGTACCTGGGTCCTGGCTGGGATCTGGCCCGGGTGCGCGGCACGCGTTTCAATACCGGCGATGGTATCGCGATGGCACTCGACATCGGCGCAGCTGCCCGTGGTCACTGGTCCGGCTGCCACGCTGTTGGCTGGGATCTGAACGCACCGGAATATGGCGACCTTAACGTCGGCGACAACTTTCAGAAACACTCCTATCCGCTGGGGATCATGCTCAACCTCACCGGCAAACGCTTTGTTGATGAAGGCGCAGATTTCCGCAATTTCACCTACGCAAAATACGGTCATGTGATCCTTCAACAACCAGCCCAGACCGCCTGGCAGATTTTTGATGCCAAGGTGGTGCCGAGTTTGCGCGACGAATACCGCATCCGTCAGGTGACCAAGGTGACCGCCGACACCATCGAAGATCTGGCCGCACGCATAGAGAACATGAATGCCCAAATGATGATTGCGACCATCCAGGGCTACAACGATGCGGTGGATCAGACCACGCCGTTCGATCCAAGCGTGAAAGATGGGCGCGCGACAAAGGGTCTTGAAATCAACAAATCCAACTGGGCCAACCGGCTCGATACACCGCCCTATGAGGCTTACGGCACAACCTGCGGCGTGACCTTTACCTTTGGTGGCTTACATGTTGATCGCGAAGCGCAGGTGCTTGCGCAGGACGGACGCGTGATCCCCGGTCTGTATGCAGCCGGTGAACTGGTCGGGGGATTGTTTTATTTCAACTACCCCGGCGGGACCGGTCTGACAAGTGGCTCCGTGTTCGGCAGAATCGCCGGGCGCAACGCGGGCGGTTAGAGCAGACTGAATCTGCCCGCAAAGGCAGATCCAGCCGGCACCTTTAGAGCATGGTTTCGGCAACCAGCGCCAACGCTTCCGGTTGCTGGCAACCGAGCAGCATGCTGGCGACATGACCCTTCCCGTCAGCTTCTTTCCAGCGCTGCAGGCGATCACGAATGCGATCAGCCGGGCCCACCAGATGACATGCATCGATCAGCTCAGCTGGTACGGCTGCGGCGGCTTCGTCACGCTTGCCAGACAGAAACAGATCCTGAATCTTGATCGCCGCTTCTTCAAAGCCCAGCGCCTTTGCATAGTTGTTGTAGAAGTTGCGATCCCGCGCACCCATGCCACCGATGTACAGGGCCATGTTGCCACGGATGGGGATCATGCACTTTTCTACATCATCGCCCATGATCACTGTAACGAAAGGTGAAACTTCAAACTGCGACATGTCTTTGTCACCGGCCTTGGCAAAGCCCGCCTTGATTGGCCCTTCAAACACAGAAAACTTTTCTGGATCCATCCAGATCGGAAAGAAACCATCACAGACTTCTGCGGCAGCTTCTACCCCCTTGGGGGTAATGTTGGCGGCAAAGATCGGGATGTGCTCTTCGCAGTGCAGAATGCTCTTGAGTGGTTTACCCAGGCCCGTCGCGCCTGGACCATTATAGGGAAGATGATACTCAGACCCTTCAAACGTCACCGGTGCCTCGCGGGCAAAGATCGCTTTCATGATCTGCACATATTCTTTGAGGCGGGTGACCGGCTTGCCATAGGGAACACCGTGCCAGCCTTCGATCACCTGGGGACCTGATGCACCTAGACCGACGATGAAGCGACCACCAGACAACTCCGCCAGGCTCATCGCAGTCATGGCTGCCATGGCCGGTGTGCGGGCCGGCATCTGCATGATGGCCGTGCCTACTTTAATTTTGTCGGTCAGCGCCAGCATCCACGCCGCCGGGGTCACCGCATCGGATCCCCAGGCTTCGGCAGTCCACACTGAGTCATAGCCGAGATTTTCCGCATGCCGGATGACCTCGATGTTCACATTGGTTTTGCGCCCGATATTGGCGCCGATTAAACCGAGCTTCATAGCTCTCTCCTTATTTAAGTCTGGTCTGGTCAGATCGATCTACTGTAAACGTGGTCCCATCGGATTCATAGCATCCCGACCTGGCTCGGCTTTTAAGAGCGATACCACAAACATCACGCCGAAGGCCGTGAGCATGGAATACAGCGCAGGATAGGCAGAGCCGAAAACCGGTGTCTGATTCCCCAGGACGGTTACCCATACCGCGGGTCCGAGAATGACCAGCGCAAGGGTGGTCACCAGACCGGTCACACCACCCAGGACGGCTGCCATGGTGGTGAAGCGACGCCAGTACATGGTCAGAATCAGCATCGGGAAGTTGGTACTGGCAGCGACCGCGAGCGCCAGAGACACAAGATAAGCGACATTCTGACCCTCGAAGGCCAGGCCCAGACCAATCACCAGAACGCCCAGCACCACCGTGCTGATTCTCGACACCCGGATCTCTTCACGCTCTGTTGCCTGACCTTTGCGCACCACCCGCGCATACAGATCATGCGAAATTGCCGACACCGATGCCAGGGTCAGACCGGCGACCACTGCCAGAATGGTGGCAAATGCAATGGCTGCGATAATACCGAAAAATACGTTGCCGCCGATTTCGCGCGCAAGATGGACCGCCACCATGTTTGCACCTCCGGCAATGATCCCATTCTCAAAGTACTCGGGCCGCCCGTTGATCAGCGCAACCGCGCCAATGCCGACCACAAAAAAGATCAGCAGATTGACGTATGAAACACAGGCCATGGCAACCAGCGCCGACTTGCGTGCCTGGTAGGCGTCGGCAACGGTGAAGAAACGCATCAAGAGGTGCGGTGAGCCGAGCAGACCAAACACCAGGCCAAAACCCAGTGACAGCGATGACAGAAGATCCAGATCGAGCCCACCCGGCGCGATCAGCCAGTGGGGTGTTGCGTGTTTACGGTAGGCAGAATCGTACATCGCCGATAGATCGAAACCGAACTGCCACAGGGTGAGCCCGGCAAGAACGGTAATGCCCATCAGCAGCAGAACTGCTTTGGTAATCTGTACCCAGGTGGTTGCGAGCATACCGCCCACCGATACATAGAGCACCATCAGTGTTGACACCAGAACCACAGCCACCCAGTAGTCGATGCCGAAAAGTATCTGGATCAGCGCACCAGCACCCACCACCTGAACCATCAGGTACATCAGCGCAGACGCAAGCGCGGTGGTTGCCGCAACAATGCGGATAGGCCGCTCATTCAGACGTGTGCACAATATGTCGGTGAAGGTGTAGTGACCCAGTTCCTGCAGTTTGTCGGTCATCAGAAAGATGAACAGTGTGAAGGCAACCATCGATGCACTGATGTAGATTGCGGCGTCGTAACCGGCTTCAAAGACCATTGCCGAAGTTCCGAGGAGGGTTGCCGCCGACATGAAATCACCAGCGATCGCAAGGCCGTTCTGGGTTCCGCTGATGTTGCCACCGGCGATGTAGAAATCATCGGCAGAGTGCGTGCGTCTTGCCGCCACGTAGGTGATCCCCAGCGTAATGACGATCACAAAAGCAAAACAACTGATCGCAACCAGACTCATTGGGCTTTTCTCGCCTGGCGCAGATAGACGTAAGCGAGAGCGGCGGGCACGATGTGGATGGCCAGCACCAGCAGGCTGCCGATGCTCAGACCAATCGGCAGTTCCAGCGTGAAGAGGTCAGGCGTGAGCGCGATGCCAAACAGCATCGCGATATAACCAAGCCCAACGCCCGAGGCACACAGCAGCGCGTAACGCGGGACCGGCTCATGCATTAGTGTTCCCCTTCAAAGCCGCGAACCCTAACAGAAATCCCGACGCCGGGAAAAAAACTGGCCAGGGTCGGTAGCACCGGCCTATTCTGTTCGTCCGATCCGATCCGGGAAAATTACACCATGGCCTGTCGAGTTAACCTGTCTCGCATCGCGAAGTTAAGTCTGCTGATCCTCACAGCGCTGCCGTTATCGATCCTGCCTGCCCTTCCCGCCGTCGCGGCACCGGCACCCACAAGCGAAGGCACCTACATCGGCAGCGAAAGCCTGGTTGATCAGACCATCACCGTGTACCGGGGCATCCCCTATGCTGTGCCCCCGATTGGCCATCTGCGCTGGCAGCCACCCCGTCCGCAGGCTTCTTTCAACGGCGAGCGCGAAGCGATCCATTTTGGCGCACCCTGCTGGCAACCCATCGTGGCGGAAACCTCAATTTACAGTCGCGGGCAGATGGATGTGAGCGAAGACTGCCTGTATCTGAATATCTGGACGAGGACGAAAAACATTGATCCGGCCCCGGTTCTGGTGTGGTTCCACGGGGGTGGCAACACCACCGGTCACGCCCACTCGAAAATATTCGATGGCAGTCGTCTGGCGGCCAAAGGGGCGGTGATTGTTACAGCCAACTATCGGCTCGGCGCAATGGGTTTCATGGCCCACCCGGCGCTGACGCAGGAATCAGCGCAACACAGTTCCGGCAACTACGGTCTGCTCGATCAGATCATGGTTTTGAAGTGGGTTCATGAGAACATCGCCGCTTTCGGCGGGGATCCCACACGCGTAACGATTTTTGGTCAGTCCGCCGGTGCGCTCGATGTGTGTCTGCTGATGGCGTCGCCGCTTGCGAAAGATCTGTTCCGCGGTGTCATCGCCCACTCGGGGGGTTGCATGAATACACGCGAACCTCTGCAGGGTCCTGACAGCGGACAAGCTCGCGGCGTGCGCGTTGCTGAACACCTGGGGATAACGGGCGCTGACAACCAGGCGGCCGATCGACTTCGTGATCTCAGCCCTGCCGCCATCAGCGAAGCACAAACTGTTACCGACACATCGCTTTCCGCGCCAATCGTTGACGGCTGGGTAATCCCGGCACCGCCCATGCAACTGTTCAGCGAGGGCCGCTACAACCGCGCAAGGCTCATCAGTGGTGTGATGGCCGATGAATACCGCGGGTTAGGCGGTGGTATAGAGGAGGTCTCCGACGCAGCCTACACCGAGCAGATCAAAACCCGTTTCGGTGAGCACGGAGAAGCAATCCTCGATGCCTATGCGCCCATCAGCCGCATCTCGACAGCCGAAGCCTTGCGCAAGATCGCCACCCATTCGTTCTTCGCCTGGGAATCCAGAACCATGGCCCGACTGATCACGAACAGCGGCGGTCAGGCCTGGGTCTACCACTTCAGTTACCCGACCATGGCATTCCGGCTGTACATCCCCGAGCGTCCGGAGTTCCCGGTAGAAGGCGGCGATCGCGCTCTGGGGGCATTTCATTCAGGTGATCTGGCCTATCACTTCGCAACTGTGGGTGTGGTGGGCGAAGGCTGGACCCAGACAGATCACGCGCTGGCCGATCAGATCTCTGACTACTGGATCAACTTTGCGGCCAGTGGCGATCCGAACGGTTCGGGCTTGGCCGACTGGCCCGGGTATCAGAGCGCCGCGGACCAGGTGATGGAGTTTACGCAGAAGAGCGCACCCACGACTAACCCGTTGTCAGACAAACTGGATCTGTTTGATCAAATCCATGTCGATAGGTTGGACCCTGACTAGAGTCGCCCTGCGCAACCGCGCATCTCCAGGATCAGCTGCTTGTATGGCGTGCTATCGCCGACGCAACCTCGCCACCACCCAGGCGCAGCTCAAGCCACAGATCGACATAGGCTTTAAGCCCTGCATCTACCGGCAGCAGATAACCCTTCTCGAGGTAGGTGAGATTGCCGGGCATGGTTGAACACAGTTGCGGGTGGCGGTGAGTCTGCAGCGTCACTTCAATCCGATCGGTGATCATTACGTCTGCCCTGTGCTGGATGATTTCTTCGAATATGGTTCGATTGTCGTTGTGTACAGTTACGCTGGCCGCGCGGATATTGTCCGCAACAAACTGCTGATTGGTTCCTCCCGGATTCACAATCACCCTGACACCAGGCTGATCTATAGCTTGCAGCGATTCATAAGCATCTTTTACCTCGCAGCGCGCAAGCGGTGTTTTTCCACCTTCGAGATAAGGCACGCTGAAGTACGCCTGCCGTTGTCTTTCCAGTGACCTGGATATGCCACTCATGCCGATGTCGAACCTGCCTGCTGCCAGATCCTGCATCAGCGTCGGCCAGCTGGTCTGAATAAAGACCACACGCACATCGAGGGATTTCGCCAGATCGTGAGCCAGATCGATATCTATGCCCTCAAAAAGCGGGGAAGAAGAAGAGGCATCAACGAGCAACGAAAAAGGCGCGTAGTCGCCGGTGGTTCCCACCCGTAATACACCCGACGAAACAACCTGATCCAGACGATCGCGGTAAAACCCAACCTGTTCGATCGCCTTCTCCAGTGCCTGCGCAGTAGCGCGGCTCAAACCACGTATGCTGATGGTCTGTGATGGCTCGATGTCACCCTGCGCAAGGCCACGCACAATCGCATCGCCCAGATCCAGGAGGCGCGGGCGGATCTGGGTTACCAGATCGAGGGTGGCCTCGGGTGGCCTGCTACCCTTCCAGCGTTTGAACCAGTACCTCTGTATTTCTTTCGCCGCATCAATCTGCAGCGAAAACAACCGCTCACTGCTTTGTACAGTGATGCCGAACTGCAACGCCTCTTCTATCGATCGCTCGATCACCACCCGCTCACGTTCAAGATCTTCTATTGGCTGGTTCTGGTTGAACTTCCAGGCGGCAACCTCGGACATGTATGCAAGGCGTTGATTAACAAGCTTAGAAACGGAAGCCGAATGGCTTTGTCCTGCCGCCATAAAAAAGACAACGACGGCAAACACGATGCATCCATGTGTGCCGGTCCTGTTGAATTTGCGCATGTTCCATATCCACCTTTTGCGCCGGGCAGCATAGCAAACCACTCCACACCAGCCACTGGCTCTGTCACACTGCACCGATCAACCACCGGTTTGCGCCGTGAACAAAGCCTGGACAGAACATGACCCCGCCACCCTTCGGGACCCACCCTATGCGTGGGTCATGGTCGCCGTGGTGTTCCTGTTGAGCGGGCTTGCGTTCGGCATGGCCAGCGGGTTGTCGGTCTTCATCAAACCGCTGAGCGCCGAATTCGGCTGGGGCCGGGGCGAAGCGGCCAGCGGTTACAGCATGCTGGCCATGTCATCGGCCATCGCCGGGGTGTTCTGGGGTTTCATCGCTGACCGCTGGGGCAGCCGTTATTTCGGCATTGTTGGCGCGCTGTGTATGCCTCTCGCTTTGTATCTTCTGTCAACCACAGGCGCGTTGTGGCAATTCAACGCCAGCTGTTTTCTGTTCGGTGCCCTGGGCACGGCCATGGTCTCATCGCCCCTCTATGCCAATGTTGGGTTCTGGTTCCGCCATCGACCGGGTCTTGCCATCGGCGTGATGGCGTCAGGGGGCGCTGTGGGCCAGGGGATCGTTCCTTATCTCGCTGCCTTACTGATCGAAGCGGACGGCTGGCGAAGCGCTTTCACGACGCTTTCTATCGGTTATCTGATTGTGCTGCTGCCGGTTGCCCTGCTGGTGCGGGAATCGCCCAGCCGGCAGGAAAGCCGGCTTGCGGCGTCACCGTTCGCCAGTACCGGCATGAGCGATTTTGAAGCGATTACCTGGATCAGCGTCGCTGTGATTTTCTGTTGCAACTGCATGTCGGTGCCCATCGTTCATCTGGTGCCCATGCTCACAGACCGTGGTTTGCCGGCTGATCAGGCTGCATCGGTCCTCATGACCCTGATGCTCTGTGGCGCGCTCGTTCGGGTGCTCGGTGGTCGACTGTGTGACAGCATCGGTGCCCTGCCCGCCTATATGTTCATGTCGGCCGGGCAGACCCTGTTTGCGTTTGCCTTCCCACACATCGAAGGCAGTATTTCGCTGTACGCACTGGCGGCGGTGTTCGGCTTTACTTTTTCCGGTGTCATGTCATCGATCCTGGTGTGTACCCGAATGATGGTTTCCGCAGGCTTTGCCGCACGGGCCATGAGCATTACTTCGTTCTTCGGCTGGCTCGGTATGGGCATGGGGGCGTTCATGGGGGGAGTATTTTTCGACTGGTACGAAAATTACACCCAGGCGTTTGCCTATGCCTCACTGATGGGGGTGGTCAATCTTCTGATCCTGAGCGCCTTCTATACCCGTGTCCGTAACCGGCGCCGCTTCCAGCGCAGTTTCGCCGCAACCTGATCTGATCACCCCCCGACGCCTTGCATCTGGCAGACTGCATGTTTTGCAGATGTGAGTGACGCCATGCGGACCTTTGTTTCAACAACTTCTGCCACTGCTGCCAGAAATGGTGCCGGGTTCATGCCCTGCCAGGGTCTGTTCTACACCCCGGAGAAAGGTGCTGTAGAGACCGCCTTTATCGCGACCCACTACAACGTGGACTTCAGCGAACACTATCTGGGCGATTACCTGTCTGCACGCGGCTTTGGTTTTCTCGGTTGGAACACGCGTTTTCGGGGTGCGGAAGCGTTTTTTCTGCTGGAACACGCCCTGATCGATATCGCTGAAGGTGTGCGCTGGCTGCGTGAGACCGCCAGGGTTAAAAACGTCGTGCTACTGGGCAACTCGGGGGGCGGATCGTTGATGGCCGCCTATCAGTCACAGGCAGTGGACCCCAACATCCAGGCAGTAGCCGGTATGAGTCTGCCAGACGCAGTCATGCATCTGCCTGCTGCCGACTTCTATGTATCGTTGAACGCCCACGGCGGTCGACCGGATGTGCTGACCGCCTGGATGGATCCCTCCATTACCGACGAAGCGGACCCCACATCAATCGATCCCGATCTCAACATGTACGATCCAGCCAACTCACCGCCCTACAGCAAAGATTTTCTGACCCGTTACCGCAATGCTCAGGTGGAGCGGAACCGCAAAATCACGTCCTGGGTGCACGAAGAGCTGAAACGGCTGGCGCATCTGGGTTATTCGGATCGGGCCTTCAACCTGTATCGAACCTGGGCCGATCCTCGCCTGATGGATGCAACGATTGATCCATCAAAGCGCCCACCCGGTGTGTGCTATGCGGGGGATCCGCGCAAGGCCAACTTCTCACCCCGCGGCATCGGCTTGACCAACACCTTACGCACTTGGCTGTCCATGTGGAGTCTGGACGAATCAAGCTGCCGTGGCACACCCCACCTGCAGCGCATCCAGGTCCCATCACTGGTGATTCAGTCCGATGCAGATACCGGTGTCTTCCCCAGTGACGCCGCGGCGATTTACACCGCACTGGGCAGTCGCGATAAGAGTCAGGTGATGATCGAAGGCGATCACTACCTGCAGGAACCAGGGGACGCGCGCGATATCGCCGCTGATCAGATCGCCGACTGGCTCAAAACAAGACTCTAGCCAGGCGTTGGCCTGCCGCACAAATGACGTGATAGCATCGATCGCTCAAACGAGGGGGAGATCAAGACGATGGCGGTTCATGGCGGCAAACTGGCGGCACGCGCACTCAAACAGGCAGGCGTGGAATGCATCTTTACATTGAGTGGCGGGCACGTGATGGCGATCTACGATGGCTGTCTGGATGAAGGCATCCGGGTCATCGATGTGCGCCATGAGCAGGCTGCAGTGCACGCAGCCGACGCCTGGAGTCGTTTGAATCCGGGCAAAGTCGGCGTCGCTGTTCTGACCGCAGGCCCCGGTGTTACTGACGGCGTAACCGGTGTCGCGAATGCCTGGCGGGCCAACAGTCCCATACTGGTCATTGGCGGCCAGGGTCCATTCAATAATTTACGGCGCGGTTCGCTGCAGGAAATGGACCACGTCGCGGTCATGAAACCCATCACCAAGTGGGCAGATTCCTGCTACGACACAAAGCGCATCCCCGACTACATCGAACTGGGCATCCGCCACGCGGTGAGCGGCAATCCGGGGCCGGCATTTCTGGAAATTCCAATGGATGTGCTGAGCGGTCAGGTTGAATGGGAGGACGTTCGCTTCCCCACCATCCGTACCGATCCACCACGGGCGCTCCCCGACGACCGCGACATCGACCAAGCCCTGGCCGTTTTAGCAGGCGCCGAGCGACCGGTCATGATGGTCGGCACCAGTGTCAAATGGTCAAATGCCTCCGACGCTGTGCAGAAATTCATTGAACAGACGCATATCCCGACATTCGTGAACGGCATGGGTCGCGGCTGTGTCAAACCGGGAACGCCTGAGCTTCTCAACCGCGTGCGCAAAGAGGCTATCACCCAGTGCGACGTGTTCATCTGCGCAGGGGTGTTGCTCGACTTCCGGCTCGGGTTTGGCCGTACCATTCCAGCTGATGCCAAGATCATTCAGCTGGATATTGAAAACGAACTCATCGGCACTAACCGTTCAGCTGACGCCGCCGTGGTTGGCAATCTGCAGGCAACGTTCGAGCGCATGTCACAAAGCGCCGAAGGCAAGCTGCCGGACTTCTCGGCATGGCGCGACAAACTTGCTACGCGCGAAGCATCGCTTGAAGAAGCGTTCAGCGCGCAACTGAATTCCGACGAAGTTCCCATCGATCCACTGCGGCTGTGCCGCGAAATCCGCGACTTCGTCGCTGACCAGGACGTGATCCTGATCGGCGATGGTGGCGACATTGTTGCGCAGGCCTCCAAAGTACTGCCGGTGCCGGAAGAAAATTGCTGGATGGATCCAGGGCCGCTTGGGACGCTGGGGGTCGGTATGCCGTTTGCCCTGGCTGCGCAGATCGCCCGGCCCGATAAGCGGGTACTGATCATCTACGGTGACGGGGCCTTCGGTCTCAACGGTTTTGAATACGACACAGCGGTCCGCCACAATCTGCCGATTGTCGGGATTATCGGCAATGATGCGGCCTGGGGTCAGATGGCCCGACCACAGGCAGCCATCTACGGCTCGAACCG
>JAQBYL010000545.1 GCA_027622495.1 Pseudomonadota bacterium | reverse complement strand
TGGGGAAGCTGCCCCCGGTGAGTACTGCTGGCGCGACCTGGTTGGCCTGACCGTGGTAAGTGCCGACCGAACCACCATCGGCGTGGTGGATCACCTGATCGATAGCCCGGCGCACGACATCCTGGTGATTGCCACGGATCATGGTGATGTACTGATCCCCTACGTGGATCAGTATGTCACGCAGGTAGACCTCGCCCGAGGTGAACTCCTGGTGGACTGGCAAGAGACCTGACGCGATGTGGTTTGGGGTGGTCAGCCTGTTTCCCGAGATGTTCGAGCTTGCTCGCGGCTACGGTGTTCTCGGCCGCGCGATGACCGCAGGCAGTGTGATTATAGAAGTGTTTAACCCGCGAACTTACACATCCGACCGCCACCAGAGCGTTGACGACCGGCCTTACGGTGGTGGCCCGGGAATGGTCATGTTGTATGAGCCGCTGGTACAGGCCATCGAGGCCGCAAGGACTGCGGCACCGAGCGAGGCTGAAGTAGTCTATTTGAGCCCACAGGGCCAGACATTCACGCAAAAAGACGCCCGCGAGGTATCTAACCGGGAAAGCATGATCCTCATCTGTGGCCGCTATGAGGGCATTGACCAACGGGTGATTGAGCGGGTAGTCGACCGCCAGCTGTCTATTGGTGACTACGTCTTAAGCGGCGGCGAACTGGCAGCGCTGGTGGTGATCGATGCAGCGGCACGCCTGTTGCCCGGCACGGTTGGCAACCAGGCATCAATAATTGAAGAATCTCACCTTGATGGTTTGCTCGATTACCCTCAGTATACGCGCCCCGAGATCGCAGGCGGCCTTTCGGTGCCCGCGGTGCTCATGAGTGGTGACCACAACGCCATCAAAGCGTGGCGGCGCGACAAGGCAGTGGAACAGACATACCGCCTTAGACCGGAAATGCTGACCGGTCGAAAGCTTACCGAAGAAGAACGGCTCGCGTTGGCCCGAGCCGACCTGACCTGACCAAACGTCTCACCAAATTTAGGAGATCAGTGATGCGCAGAAACAAGATTATTGAGCAGCTCGAAAACGAGCAGATGAAAGACAATCTGCCGGATTTTGCTGCAGGTGACACCCTGGTGGTTCAGGTCAAGGTTGTGGAAGGTACCCGCGAGCGGTTGCAGGCTTTCGAAGGGGTTGTCATTGGTCGGCGCAACCGTGGCCTTAACTCAGCCTTCACTGTGCGCAAAATATCTCACGGGGTGGGCGTGGAGCGAACCTTTCAGGCACACAGTCCGCTGATTGCCTCCATCGAGGTAAAACGCCGCGGTGATGTTCGCAAAGCCAAGCTCTACTATCTGCGCGATCGTTCCGGCCGGGCAGCAAGAATCAAAGAAAAGGTCTAGATCGGCGAAAAGTCTGGCAGGTTGGAAAAGGCCAGCTTGCTAGACCTTGGGGACCAAGGGGAGAGGGAGAGACAGCCTAGCAAGCTGGTCATGTTCCTAATCAACCGGGAGAGACGTCCGGTTGTTCAGGCTCATTCGCTTCACCTTACCGAGGGGGGGCGGTGGTAAACTTCGATGAAGCCCGATAACTTCGATGCAGAATGCGTGCCAACTTCCTACACACCATATATTTATCAATAAAATCAAATAGTTATATAATTTTCGCTGGTTTCCTTGGGGCCCGCACTGTCGACCTGTGGAGTCCAGGATGGCCGTTGTGCGGCAATGCTGTGGTCGCAGCGCGACACACCGCACAGAAAGTGTGCGGGGCATGAACGGCGAGATTGATCATTACGTCGATGAAGTGTGGCTTGAACGGGGGCTCAGCGAGAATACTCTGGCCGCCTATCGACGTGATCTCAAAGCGCTCAGCGCCTGGGCTGCTAAACCGTTGCTCGATCTCACCGAAGCCGATCTGCTCGGCTATATCGCTTTTCGCTATCGCCAGGGCATTCAAACGAGAACGGCAGCCAGATGGCTGTCTTGCGTTAGAGGGTTTTACCGGCATGCCCTGGTCAAGGGCCGGATCGTTGAGGATCCGAGCGCTCATCTTGAAGCACCAAAAATTGGTCGCCCGCTGCCCGGGTCGATGTCGGAGGCGGAGGTGAGCGCGCTGATTTTAGCACCGGACGTGGAAACGACCCTCGGCCTGCGTGACCGGGTGATGCTGGAACTGCTTTACGCGACTGGTCTTCGCGTGACCGAATTGATCTCGCTGGGTCTGCACAGTGTCAACCTGCGTCAGGGTGTTGTCAGAGTGGTGGGCAAGGGCGGTAAGGAACGGCTGGTGCCGATGGGTAATACGGCCGTTAAGTGGATCGAAAACTACCTCAATGGGGGGCGCGCGCAGTTGACCGTTGGTGCGACCGGTGTGCTGTTCCCCTCTAATCGAGGTCAGCAGATGACCCGTCAGACTTTCTGGCATGCCATCAAACGCTACGCGATCAAAGCCGGCATAACCCGGTCGATCTCACCGCATACCCTGCGCCATGCCTTTGCCACCCATCTGCTCAACCATGGTGCCGACCTGCGCGCTGTCCAGTTGATGCTCGGCCATTCGGATCTGTCGAC
>JAQBYL010000544.1 GCA_027622495.1 Pseudomonadota bacterium | reverse complement strand
AACCTGCGTTGCTACCAGTTGTCGCTGGGCAAGCTCTCGGCGCTCCCCATTCACCCGCACCCGTTTGCTGAATGCGATGTTGTCGCTGGCTGTTCCCAGCTCGATTTCGATCTCCCCCGGGGTGACCACCATCGCCATGTTCTGATCAAAATAGCCGAGCAGACTCATGTCCATCTGCAGGGTCACCGTTCGCTCGTAGTTGGCCGGCACCAGCACCCGCGCAAAACCCGCCAGTGCACGAGCCGGTCGCAGCGTAGCTGCATGGATCTGTCTGACGTACAGCTGCACAACTTCTTCGGCAGGGATATCACTGCGATTCGCAACCGTCACCGAGACCCGCGCCCAGCTGTGGGTTTCTACCACGTCCGGGCAAGTGAAACCAGACAACACCACTTCGCTGTAACTCAAGCCGTGACCGAAGGCAAAAAGCGGTTTGAGCTTCGAGTCCTGATACTCAATGATCCCTTCGTAGCGCCGTTCGGCGTACACCGGCACCTGCCCGGCAGAAGAAGGCAGCGAGACCGGTAGTTTCCCCCCTGGCGCGTCCACACCGGCCAGCACCCGGGCGATTGCAACGGCCTTGCGGTCGGGGGGCAACCAGGCAAGGAGCAGAGCACTGCACAACGGCACGATCTCACTCAAGCTCAGCAGACGTTCAGTTGCGACCACGACGACTACCCGGCCCGATCCCGCTGCCAGCTTTTCGAGCAGAGCAAAGGTTTCGCCGGGCAGCCTCAGGTCGGATCGATCCGCCTGATCAGCATCCTCAATCAGGACGATGGATGTGGTCGCGCTCGACGGGTTAATGGCTGAAGAAGAATCATCCATTTCCACCGCATCAACGCCCAGATCACGCAAGCCACGGGTTAAGGCCGCCTTACCAATACCGTACACATGAGTCGTCTGACCGGCAGTCAGTGGCAGGGTCGAATCATTGATCAACAGCACCTGTGAACGGGCGGCGATGTTCTGAAGGTGATCTTCTGACTGTTCGGATACCGCAGATTCGGCGCTCACCGCGGAGGCAGAGCGCAGCTCCGGTGTTTCAGCTTTAGGCATTTTGGCTTCAGGCATTTTGGTTTCATCGAGCAAACCGGCCGTGATTTTGCAGCGCAGAACCCGCCTCGCCGCATCATCGACCCGCTGCATCAGCTGCTTGTCGTCGGCAACCGTGGCTTCAATCGCCTGCCAGTCTGGACCTTCGAGCGGCAACCCCAAATCAACACCGGCACGAAGGGCGAGCACACAAGCCTCTTCGAGCGAGGCGCATACCCGATAACGCCGGACCAGTGCCTGAATGGCTTCAGCATCCGCGACCACCAATGCACGCAGTTCAAACTCCTGACGCACCAGATCATTAAGCAGCGCTCTCGATGCAATGCAAGGGTCACCATCCACAACCCCCGACCCGACATAGACACCGGCTGGTTCGGCATCCCGGATGACCGTGGCATAGGGTTCGAGGTGAACTTCGCGCAACTGCCGCATCCCCATCTGCACCGGGGCCTGATGCAGACCACCTTCACCTGCCGATACCCCCGGATACGGTCCCACAAGACAGCCAAAACCCTGGCCGCCACTGCGCAGAGCGCGGACCAGCGCAACCGCCATACGGCCGCTCAGATACGGGTTTTCGCCGAAGGTCTGCGCCGCTCTGCCCCAGCGTGCGTCGCGGGTGATATCGAGCCCCAGAAAACGAATCAGATGAGCGCTTCGCTTAAGTTGCGGCACAATGGATTCACAGGCTTTACGGACCATGGCCGGGTCAAAAGAGGCCGCCAGCCCAAGCGGCCGTGCCAGACCCTGCCCCATCACCTGCGTTATGTCTGCAACCACCAGAGCAGGGATCCGCAGATTGGCCTGCTCGAGCAGGCGAGTGGTCCCTTCCTCATAGCCCAGCACCATGCCGATCCCAGTAGGTAAAGGATCCGCTGAATTCAGGTAGTCGGCCGTCACTGCGGTTAACTGGCCCAACTTGTCGCTTAACGACAGACCACCAAGCAGATCATCCACACGATCCTCGATGGCAAGCGAAGGGTGTCAGCGTAAGCGGTCATTCGTCAGGGCTTCCAGGTATCCCGCAGAGACACCGTGCGGTTGAAGACGCCGTTATTCACACTGTCCTCCACATTGTCGCGGCAGAAATAACCAAGCCGCTCAAACTGAAAGCGCTTAAGCCTACTGCTGGCTACCGCCACTTCAAGCAAACCCCTGACCGTCTGCACCGACTGCGGATTGACCGAGGTGGTCAGATCATCGGCCGTGGGTGACGGAACGGTAAATAACCAGTCATACAGGCGAATGGTGGTCGGAACCCCGCTGACCGCTTCCACCCAGTGAATCACCCCTTTGGGCTTAAGGCCGCTGGTATCTTCACCGCTGCGTGAGTCAGGAAAATAACGGCAGTGGACTTCGCTGATCCGCCCATCGACATCAAACACAACGCTTTGCGCTTCAATGATGTAGGCATAGCGCAAGCGCACCATCTGGCCGGGTGAGAGGCGCTTGTATTGGCTCGGCGGGTCTT
>JAQBYL010000543.1 GCA_027622495.1 Pseudomonadota bacterium | reverse complement strand
CGGCATCGGCTCAGGGGGATGGGCCAATCCAGATGTCGCTCGAAGTGCAGCACTACACGCAGAAGCTAGCGGGATCGAATCGCTGTGGACCGGTGAGCACGTGGTGCTGCCGGACCCACGCCAGGCGCCTTCCCCTGCGGAGCCCGACTTTGCGATGCTGCACCCTTCCACCTCGCTTGCGTTTCTGGCCGGTATCACCCGGAAGGTCAAACTGGGTACTGGTATCGTGCTGATCGCGCAGCGCAACCCGGTGGTCCTTGCCAAAGAGATGGCCAGTCTGGACGTGGTGTCGCAAGGTCGCCTGCTGCTGGGCATCGGCGCCGGCTATCTGCACCAGGAGTTTGCCGCCCTGGGGGTTGAGTTTTCGCAGCGCGGTGCGCGCACTGACGAAGCCATAGAGGTCATGCGCGCCTTATGGAATCAGCCCAAACCGAGCTTTAAAGGGCGCTTTTACAACTTTGCCGACATCCGCGCAGAACCAAGACCCGTTCAACCTGGTGGCCCACCGATAATCGTTGGTGGCACCAGTGACGCAGCCCTGCGACGCTCACTTAAATACGCCCAGGGGTGGTATGGATTTGCCTTGAACGTCGAACAGACTGCGGGTGTTCTGGCCCGTCTCAAAGCACTGTCAAACGAGGTGACACGCCCAAGTGAGCTCGGCGAGTTGGAAATATCGGTAACGCCCGGTTTGCGTCTGGATCAGGCAAGTGTAAATGCTTTCGCCGATCTCGGTGTGCATCGGCTGATCCCGATGATGCCCCAGGATACGCAAGCCTCGGTGCTCAAACAAATCGACAGCTTGAGTTCCCTGCGTTAGCAGACCTTCGAGTTACAGACCACCGGAACAGGTGAGGACCTGCCCGCTCACATAGTCAGACTGAGGCAGGCAGAACAGCACCAGGGCGCCGGCGCCGTCTGTGGGTGTGCCGCTTCTTCGCAGCGGCACAGTCTGCTGCATACCGGCAATCTGATTGGATGTCAGGCCCACACGAAAATCGCGTTCGCCAACAGTAATGGTGGGCGGCACCTCGTCGTAGGGCTGGGTCAGGCGGGTCTGGATGTGACCGAACGCCACTGCGTTGACCGTCACGTTATAACGGCCCCATTCCTTTGCCAGCGTTTTGGTCAGACCCACTACGGCTGCCTTCCCGGCAGAGTAACCGATCTGAGTCGCAGCACCTTCGGTACCCGAAACCGATGAAACGTTGACCACCTTGCGGCAGCGAACCTGCCCCTGCGCCTGTTCCATCTGCACCTGATTTTTCAACCAGGGGGCATAGGCTCTAAGCAGTCGAAACGGTGCGACCACATGCATGTCGAGCATTGCGTTGAACTGCTCGTCAGTGTGGTTATGCATGGCGCCGTTCCAGATGTAACCGGCATTGTTAACGATGATATCCAGACCACCAAACCCATCTACGGCTGCATCGATCAGCTGCTGTGGGATCGCCTGTGCCGTCAGATCACCGGGGGCTGCGATTGCTTCGCCCCCGGCTATGCTGATTGCAGCAACGGTTGCCTCCGCTTCGCTGGCATCAAGGTCATTAACCACAACCCGTGCGCCCAGTTGGGCGAGCATCAACGCGGTGGCCTGACCGATACCGCGGCCAGCGCCGGTGACCAGAGCCACACAATCGGTGAGCAACATCTACTGCTCTTTTGCTTCTCTGCGGATGCGATCGATATCCGGCGGCGCTGCTCGACCCTGATTCATCAGGCGCGCATTCGCATGCCCCAGATGATGCAGACCGAACGCAGACTGGATGGCGTTGTACATTCCCTGCGCGTCGAGCGATTGATTCACCGCCATTTTGGCAAGTTTGAGACCCATGGACGGCTGCCGCGCGACTTTCTTGGCCATCTCGAGGGTGAACTCAGTCAGTTGATCGCGCGGGACCACATGATTGACCATGCCGAGTTCTTTGCCTTCCTGTGCAGAAATGGCGTCCCCGGTAAAAAGCATCTCTTTGGCTTTGCGCGGCCCTACCTCCCAGGCATGCACAAAGTACTCATGGCCATTAACGCCAAACGCCAGCACCGGATCAGAAAACTGCGCGTCTTCAGAAGCAATGATCAGATCAAACGGCCAGATCAGCATGAGCCCACCGGCAATGGCCTTGCCATGCACCTGGGCGATGATCGGTTTCGGCATGTTGCGCCAGCGCCAGCAGAAACCCAGATAGATTTCCTGCTCCTGCGCCATGTGACCTTCCTGGCCACCACGCTCATAACCTCCCACACCCATGACCGGATCACCAAACTCACCGATCTTGCCTGAGTCGCGCAGATCATGGCCGGACGAAAAGTGCGGTCCATCCGCGCCAACGATGACAACCTTCACCTCTTCGTCGTGCATCGCCGCGTTGAGGGCCCGGTCGATCTCGTAGAGCATCTTTTTGCTCTGCGCGTTGCGCTGTTTTTCGCGCGACAGCATGATCCGTAACACGTGTTCGGCCGGATTTTCACAGCGGATTTCGGTAAAGACGTTCGCGTCACTCATATGAATCACCTGTTTAGAAATTTAGCCG
>JAQBYL010000542.1 GCA_027622495.1 Pseudomonadota bacterium | reverse complement strand
AGATCAACATGGCCATGGAAGGCAACCCGAACAGCGACCTGCTGCTGCAACTGCTGCTTTCCACCTACACCGATCAGCTTCGACTGATGGGTGATATGCACGACCTGACCCGATCCGTTAATGAGAGTACTGGAATATGAACTCTAAATATCTGCTTCTAACGGCACTGCTTGGCTTCACCTGCGTGCATGCCGGGGAGACCATTGACGAAAGAGCCGCCGTCCAGCCGGACGGCCATGTTCGCGTAGCCAATGTTGTAGGCCGGATCGAAATCGAAGCCTGGGACAAAGATGAAGTGGCCGTGACCGGAACCCTGGGGCGTAACGTGGAGCGCCTGGAATTCCGGGTGGATGGCAAGCACACCACCATCAAGGTGATCTATCCGGACGGGCGCAGCAGTGGCTCTACTGAACTGTTCATCCGCATCCCGGCCTTAAGCGAGCTGACTGCCAGTGGTGTGAGCACCGACATCGATGTACGCGGCGTGCTGGGTGTGCAACGTCTGGAAACAATTTCCGGTGACATCGAAGCAGAAGCTTTCAGCACCGATCTGGAGATGAAAACCGTCAGTGGCGATACCCGAGTCAACGGTCACAATCAGGAGAGCCTTGTCACGGTCACAACCGTCAGCGGGGATTGCATCGTTCGTGATGTGGCGGGAGAACTGGAAGCAACGACGGTCAGCGGATCCGTTGACGCAACCGCAGCGGTGCTGAGCCGGGCGCGAATCAAAACCACCAATGGCGACATCGAACTCACCACCGCGATCGCACCTGGAGGCCGGATCACGGCCACAACGATCAACGGCGATGTCGAGGTTGAGCTGGCCGACCGGGAAAACCTCGATCTGGACGTTGAGACCTTCAATGGTGGAATCAATACCTGCTTCGACGCCGAGGTGGAACGCAAAAGCAAATACGGTCCCGGCCGGTTCTTGCGTTACTCAAGCGGTGATGCCGATCGATCCCTGCGGGTTGAGACCCTGAACGGCAGTGTGGATGTCTGCGATCGCTGATCGGTCAAGTCTGATCAGCGTGCATGACTATGAGGACACCCCGTTTCCATCCGTACGAACCGGAAAGCTATACTCATCCAATGGCCTTGTGGAGCGAACTCAAAAGACGCCGCGTGTTCCGCGTTGCGGCGATGTATGGTGTTACCGCATGGATCATCACGGAGATATCAGCGACCGTCCTGCCTGCGCTCAACCTGCCTGAGCAGTTTGTCACAGGGATTGTTGTCCTGCTGATCGCTGGTTTTCCGCTTACCCTGGTGCTGGCCTGGATCTTCGACATCAACCCGGACGGTATCAGTCGGACCGATGCCCAACCCACTACACCACCAGTTACCCGAACGCTTAAATATCGCGCCTCCTACACCGGTCTCATCGTGGTAGCCACGGTCTGTCTTGGCGCCTTTTTTTTCTGGCGGCTCGACAACCCGGCAGGCGAACCGATCACCTCGATCGCGGTGCTGCCCTTCTCCAACCTTTCCGCGGACAGCAGCACCGACTACTTCAGCGATGGTGTGTCCGAAGAATTGTTGAATCTGCTCACCAAAGTCCCCGATCTCAAGGTTGCAGCCCGCACCTCATCATTCGCCTATAAAGATCAGGACACCGACATCCGCACAATCGGTCGCGATCTGAAAGTAGATGCAGTCCTGGAAGGATCGGTCCGCTGGTCACAAAACAACGAACGGGTACGAATCACCGCCCAGCTGATCGACACCACCAACGGTTACCATCTGTGGTCCGAAACCTACGACCGCGAACTGGCGGACATATTCGTTGTGCAGGACGAAATTGCCCGGGCCATCGTGACGCGCATAAAACCCAATCTGGCAAGTCAGGAAGAGGTATCGGCTGAACTGGCAGCTGCACCGACTCAGAATGTGGATGCCTACACCTTTTATCTGCAGGGTCGTGCTTTGTGGAAACAACGCGGACATGAAACTTTAAAACAGGCTATCGAACTGTTTCAGATATCGCTGTCGCATGATCCAGGCTTCGCGCGCGCCTACTCTAACCTGGCGGCGGCTTATGTGGTGATGCCCGGTTACAGCAACGAGCCGGTTGAGACACTGCACAACCTGGCAGTCGACGCCGCGCCCCAAGCCCTGACGATCGATGAGAGTCTGGCCGAAGCACACGCGGTACTGGCACGGGTTTCCGACACAAACTGGACCTGGAACGATGCCCAGACCGGGTATTACTTCGCAACGTCACTGGACGCAACCGAACCCACCGCGCACCTGTGGTACAGCGTGCACCTGTCGGCGGTGGGACGTTTGAACCTGGCTCTTGAACACGCCCTCGAAGCCGCGCGACTGGACCCTGACGACGCTGCTATACAGGCGCACCTGGCACATTGCCTGACACTTGCAGGTCGGGATGAGGATTCGGCCAGAGCCCTGCGCAAAGCTAACACCCTGGGTTATGCCGACAATCCATCCGATCAGACCACCACAGAGTTATTTACGCTGCTGGCTGCCAGTGATTTCGATCCGGCATTCGATCTTGCCAACAAAATGAT
>JAQBYL010000035.1 GCA_027622495.1 Pseudomonadota bacterium | reverse complement strand
TTGAAGCCGAGGCGATCAAGCAGGCGAAGGCGCAATTAGCTGAGTATGCGGCGGAGTTCGACATCGCGCGGGCCGATGTTGTGGTTCGGGTGGGCGCGCCCGGCTACGAAATCCGCGCTGCCGCCGAAGAGCTCGGTGCCGACCTGATTGTAATCGGCACCCATGGCAAACACGGCCTCGGTCTTTTGCTCGGATCAACTGCTAACTCGGTTCTGCACGGGGTTCCGTGCGATACGCTGGCGGTCCGGGTGAAAGCAGACGACTGATGGGAGCCGGCAAGTACACGATCGCCCGCGAGGTGATTGACAAGGCGATCGTTGATGGGCGCGAGCACGGCTGGGAGCCCGAGGATATGCTGGTTGCGCTCATCGTCTCGTCGGTTGAACAACTCAAGGCTACAAGTGGCGTACAAATTGCCCATCAGGCCTTGAAGTACGAGCTGGATAATCTGGGTGGCAACGTCGACACCCAGTTTCTCAGGTCCCGGTAAACGCCTTCACCAGTTCGATCATCGTCTGAGTCCCCTCGATCAGCGCAGCGAGGCTCACGCGTTCATTGTTGCCGTGAACACCACGCCCGTCCTCGGGAGCCACAACCACCGGACTGAAACCATAGCAAGAGATACCCATATCGCGGAAGAAGTGACTGTCTGTGAAGCCGCTCGACATGCTGGAAATGACCCGCGAACCCGGGTGGCGTGCCGCGGTTAAATCGCTGATCAGTTCATACAACGGGGTGTCGGGAGAGGTAACGGCGGGGGTGAACGCCATCAGTTTTTCAATTCTGACGCTGCCGTCATTGACGATCGTCGCGATCTCGCTGATGAATGCATCCACATTCTGGTCTGGCAGCACCCGGCAATCCATCTCGAGCGACGCTTCGGCCGGAACCACATTGATCTTGTCACTGGCGTTCAAGCGGGTGATGGAGCAGGCGTTGCGAAGCAGAGCATGGTGACGCGGGTTTGTCAGTTTCAGCAAGGCCATGAATTCAGGGTCCTGGACTGACTGGGCCATGTTCTCGTAACGGGATTGCAGCGCTTGCGTCTGAAACGGGGCAATGCCTTTGAACATGGCATCAGCAGCAGGGATGACCCGGGCTTCGAACTCGGTTTCGGCCAGTCGCTGTCCGGCGCGAAGGAGGCGGGTTACCGCGGTTTGCGTTTGGGGTGCGGATCCGTGGCCCGGATTGCCGTGAGCGACGATTCGAAGCCACACGGGGACTTTCTGGGTGAGTTCCACATAGAACACCGTTTCGTTGCCTTCGATGCTGCCGCCACCGCCTTCGTTCAATAAAAAGCCCACATTCTTGAACAGATCTGCCCGGTTCTCGGCCAGCCAGCCGGCGCCGAAACTGCCGCCTGCTTCCTCATCCGCTGTGGCGATGAAGATGACGTCGCGATTGAGTTTTTTTGCCGCGGCATGCAGCGCAAGGAATGCTTGCAGCTGAACAATTCCGAGGCCCTTCATGTCGAGCGCCCCCCGCCCCCAGACATAACCGTCCTGGATAACGCCAGACAAGGGGTCTACGTCCCAGAAGCGTTCATCGGCCGGGACCACATCCATGTGATGCAACAACACCAGCGCGGGCTCACTGCCGCCTTTGAGCGTCGCCCAGAGGTTGCCGCGGCCTGGGGCAGACTCACTGATCTCATAGGCAATGCCGGCCTCTTCCAGGACTTTTGCCAGAAAACGGGCACCGGCAATTTCAGTACCCGGTGGATTCACCGTATTGACCTGGATGTACTGACTCAGGCGCTCGGGTGCTGCTTTGGCCAGCTCCGAGGGTTCTGCTGCAAAGACAGCTCCGGCGCAGAACAGGTAAACCAACAGATATGTTCGCAAAATCATCTCCTTATCAACTCGGTTGGACACCGCTTCGTTGGTAGCCCTGGTCGATACGACGCACAGCCTTCAGCACCAGCCACAGGGCCAGGGTGATCAGCATCAGGACCATGCCACTGACCAGCAGACCGGTCTGAATATCATAGTTTTCGGCGATCCAGCTGATCGGCAGAATACCGAGTGGCATCAGGCCGTGCGACATCATGTCGATGCTCATGATCCTTCCACGCATCTGCTGTGATACCTGCAGCTGAATGAGCGATCGGTTCATAGACATGTTTACCGCAGAAATGAAGCCGACAAAGGCGACGGCCGCCATAGACCAGAACACCGCCGATGTTACGGCAAAGAGCGCAACACCCGCCCCCCAGCCGACGCAGGTTATAAACACCCAGAAGCCTTTTCTGCCGAGATCGCCAAGCTTGGCGAGGAGCAGAGAGCCGACAATCGCACCGACACCCATGCCGGTCATCAGCAGGCCCAGATCATCCGGTCCGCCGGAAAGTACATCCCGGTTGAAGGCCGGGAGCAGGGTATTGATGGTCAGACCGAACAGAAACGGCACGATCGAAAGCAGGATCAGACCGCCGAAGATGGGAGAGTTGAACACATAGACGATACCTTCGCGGATATCCTGGAGCGGCCCCGCTCTTCTGTGCGGTGTGGGGTGACCGTCGTGGCGGATCAACAGGACCGTTACCGCCGACACCAGGTACAGGGCCGACAGAACAAAATATACGAGCCCCACGCCGAACTCAGAGTTAGTGTTGCCCCCGGCAAACACAGCAATCATCAGACCGGCCAGTGCCGGACCGAGGATGCGGGCCAGATTCCAGGCGGCCGTGTTGAATGCCATGGCATTGAACATCAGCGACTCGCCGACAATTTCCGGGATGAACGCTGTCCGGGCAGGGATCGACAAAGCCAGCACCGAACCGTTGAAGAACCCGACCCAGATAAAGTCCCAGAAGGTCACATGGCCAGTGATGACAACGAAAGCCATGGCCAGGGTCGCAACACCGTTCAGCATCTGCGACCACATGATGACCGGCTTTTTGTTCAGCCGATCCGCCAGTACCCCGCCGACGAGCGAAAAGATCACCTGGGGCAGCATGAAGGCGATGGTGACCCAGGCCAGGTCGAGGGCCGATACGGTCATTTCATAGACTAGCCAACCCTGCGCCACCAGCTGCATGTTCATGGCGAACGCACTGCCGACCATGCCCGCCCACAGGTAGGCATAGTCGGGCAGTTTGAGCGATGCGAACATCGAACGGTCGGTCCCGGCGTCGGACCGGCTGTTAACGGGGTCGTTCAAACCAGGCTACAGGGTATCGACAAGGTTGCGCAGGGCCTCGCAGGTTTTGACCCGTTCCTCAGTGGTGCTGCCGCTCAGACTTACATTCAGACTGGATACCCCCGACTCCTTCAGGGCCGAGAGGCGTTCGCGGACAAAACCGGCTGGACCGATCAGCGAATTCGCAGCAAGATAAGCGTCCGGAATGGCAGCTTCAGCTGCTTTCTTGTCGCCCGCCAGGTAAAGGTCCTGAATGGTGCGCGCTTCAGCGGCATAACCTGACCGCGAAAAAATGTCGTTATAAAAATTCTTCGACCTCGCACCCATCCCGCCCACGTACAGCGCGATCCCCGGGCGGCTGCGATCGCGCAGGGCTTCAAGACCCTCGCCGATTGCCACTGCACCGCCTGCAAATACCTCGAGCGGCGGACGCGCTGGATCCCGTTTGGCCTGACCGGCATCGAGTGCTTTACCCCATACCGCTTTAGCCGCTTCTGCGGTGTAAAAAGCGGGGAGCCAGGCATCTGCCAGTTCGGCTGTCATCTCCACACTGTTAGCCCCAAGCGAGGCAATGGCGATGGGAATCTCTTGCCTGACCGGATGGTTGATGAGCTTCAGCGGTTTGCCGAGACCCGTTCCCTGGTTCTGTGGCAGCGGAATCTGGTAGTGACGGCCCATATGAGCGACCTTTTCGCGGCGCCAGACCATCCGGCAGATCTCAATGATTTCGCGCATCCGGGCAACCGGTGCCTGGTAGGGAACGCCGTGAAAGCCCTCGATCACCTGCGGTCCAGAGGCGCCCAGGCCAAGCATGCAACGTCCATCCGACAGTGAATCGATCCCGGCGGCGGTCATTGCCAGCAGCGTGGGGGTTCGTGAGTAGATCGGCAGAATGCCGGAGGCAATAGTGACTGTTTCCGTATGAGCGGCGATGTAGCCCATGGCGCTGGGGGCATCAAATGAATACGCCTCCGGCACCCAGACCAGATCCAGACCGGCTTTTTCCAGAACCTGAATTTCTTTGACTGCTTCTTTGAAACCGGCTGCATAGCTCAGCAGCATTGATATACGCATAGTGGATCCGTTGTTGTCTGTTGAAGAGTTGTCTGTTGAAGAAAAGACACCGGTTGCCCGGCTTGTACCAAGACACTAGCCTGGCCCGGAGCGATCTGCGCAATCAATTCGAAGGTGCTCGCGTTCGGACCATCAGATCGGTCAGAAGTTGGTTCAGTCGCCGGTCGTCAGGATTCTGCGATAACAGTTCCACCGCGTAAGGTATTGCCTGTGCGTACTGTTCCGCTTTAACAAGGTAGGTCACCAGCGTATTCAATATCTGTGGATCCTCGCCAAAGCGTTCATGAGCCTCAAGCAGGGCCTCGATGGCGCCTTCCGGATCACCGGTGTCGTTCAAGGCGACCGACAGGGTAAAGGCATACTCAAGCGCATCGGGCCGCAGCTCCGCCGCACGGCGGAACGATTTGATCGCCGGTTCATAACGGCCGTCCCGCACCTGCCACAGCGCCAGCGCATAAGTTGCCTCGGCGCTGTCAGGTGCAACATCAAGCGCCCGCTGCAGCAGCAGGGCAGCATCGGAATCACGGCCGGTCACGCGGTAAATTTCCGCCAGATTGATCATCCCAGGCACCCATCTGGGCTCAATCCGCAGCGACTCGTTCAACGCCTCTTCGGCGGCGCCAATATCGCCTTGTGCATTGTAGATGGCAGCGATGTTGGTGTGAGACTGGGGCCAATCCGCGTTGAACGTCTGAACCTTCATGTACAGATCCAGCGCCCGGTCGAACTTGTATTTGCTGACTTCACTCAAACCGCTCTGCGAAGTGCTGGCGGTGGCCGCCCCGGCTTCAGTTCGGATCGCCTTGCGATCATCACCCGTCAAGGTGATCAGCCACTCACGCTGGCGACGGGTATCCAGTCTGCCGATGGAAGACAGCGCGCCCATCTTGACCAGCGGATCTTCGTCCGACAAAGCCTGGTAAACGCCTTCGCGTGCGGTCCAACTCTGCTGGCGGTCAAGGTGGGTTGCGAGCGTGCCACGCACAATCGCTGGAATGCTCTGGTCTTCGATTGCGCGAACCAGTTGCGGACCGATGTCGCGGTCGCCGCGATTGGCACGGGTTAGCAGTTCAGCGAAATGGGGTCTTCGCTCGTAGCCGAATCTGGTGGTGATCTGATCTGCCGCCCATTGCGCACTCTGGTCTATGTGACAACCATTACAGGCATTGGGAACGTCTTCGTAGCGGGCGCTCAGATCAGGTCGCGGAACTCGAAAAGAGTGATCCCTGCGGTCGTCCACGACCATGTAGGTACGCGCCGGCATATGACAGTCGACGCACTGTGAACCCGCCACACCGGCAGTATGAAAGTGATGTTCCGGGGTGTCGTACGCCTTGGCCTTCAGGGTTGCAAAAGACTGACGCGGTGTCTGCGAGTGGCATTGTGTGCACAGGGCGTTGCCCAGTGCTCTTGGCGACCCGGTGTGGGCGTCATGGCAGTCGTTACAGGTGACCCCTGCCTCCGCCATTCTGCTAGACATGAACGACCCGTAAACATAAACCTCATCCAGGATCTGGCCATCGGCGGTGTAAAGGGAGCCATCAAGCATGTTCGGGCGATAGTGGTTGAAGAAACGATCACCCGCCACGTATTCGTCATCGAGCTGCGTGCGCCGGGAATGACAGACAGCACAGGTTTCGACCGCCCGCGGCTCGCCCAACCATTCAGAGTAACGGCCGCCCAGACCGTCCTCGACTGCCTCTATGTGCTGGGCACCGGGGCCATGGCAGGCTTCGCAACCCACATTGATCTCTTTGAAAGTGGTGTTGTAGGTGGTGCCGTCGAAACCTTTTTTGACTGCGGTGCTGTGGCAATCGGCGCACATCATGTTCCAGTTCTGTGAGCGCTCCCGCCAGTGCAGAACATCTCCGGGAGGGGGGGTGTCATCGCCGTATAGATGGAACCAGCGCTGGCCGCCTGCTGCCTGCTCGCGGGTATCCCAGGCCACGCTGAATGCCTGCTTGCGCCCGTCGCCCATGTCGATCAGATACTGCTGCAGTGGATCGGCGCCGAATGTCTCGCTGACTTTGTGCCGTTCACCTTCGGTCTCGATCCAGTAGCCGGTGCCATCATGGGTAAAAAGCGCACTCATTACACCGTTATCAAAGGTCGAGTTGTTGAAATCGCCGAGCACACTTTCAGCGCTTGCAGGAAGCATGGCCAACCGGTGATGGGACTTCTGCCAGTCGTCATGTTCTTTAACGTGGCAGTCGCCGCAGCGCTCGGAACCCACATACCCGGCACGGTGAGGATCTTGTTCGACAGGTGCAGGATCACCACAGGCAGAAAGGGTGAGCAGGGTCAGGAACGTGATGATGAAGGTGAGTTTGTCGGTGGGCGCGAGCATGGCGGCATTATGCAGAAGTAGTATGCTTGGCGTCTTTTTTATTCTCCGTTTGACGCAGGCGATGCCCGACGGGGCATAAGGAGCCGGATCATTACCATCGAGATCAAACCCACCGACATCGACTTTTCAGATTTACATGCGCGCATGCAGTCGTACATCGATAACGACATTCTCAGCTGCGTGAACACACTGATCATGCAGGGCCTCGATGTGGTCGATTTCAAAACATTCGGCTACATGGATCTGGAAAGTCGGCGGCCGCTTTTACCAGATGCGATCTATCGCATGTATTCAAACACCAAGATCGTCACGTCGGTTGGCGCCATGATGCTCTATGAGCAGGGCCGCTTCGGGCTGGATGATCCGCTGTCTGACTATCTGCCCGAATTTGCGGATCTGTCGGTGTTGAGAGCCGACGCCCAGAGCCTTGATGATCTCGAACCGACCAGGAGCCCGATCCTGATGCGACAGATCCTGAGTCATTCTGCTGGCTTGTCCTATGGTTTTATCGAACCAACCTCGCTGGTCGATCAGGCTTATCTTGCCAATGGGGTAAGTCCACTGGGCGAGACAAAGATGACGCTGGAAAGCCTGTGTCACAAGCTGGCGCAGATGCCGCTCGCCTACCAGCCCGGCACCAGCTGGCGATACAGCTTTGGCACGGATGTTTGCGCCCGCGTGATCGAGGTGTTGTCAGGCAAACGGTTTGATGCGTTTCTTCAAGACAACATCTTTGCGCCTCTTGGAATGATCGACACCGGTTTTTATGTGACCGAGGAAAAACGCGACCGGTTCATCACCATGTATGCGCCCGTTGATCTGTTTGATCCCATGAAGCCAGGCATGACCAAGGCTGATGATCCTCTGACCGGACAGTACACGCGCCAACCGGAGTTCCTGTCCGGTGGGGGTGGTCTGGTATCGACGGTGAGCGACTACCTGACCTTCATCCGCATGATCGTCAACCAGGGAGAGTGGCGGGGAGTGCGCCTGCTCAAACCTGAAACGCTGAAACTCATGCGGACTAACCAGCTTGCAGAGGGGGTGGGCGTGCAGTTCCCCATGTGGGACATGGCCGGTACGGTGTTCGGCCTCGGGCTTGCCCTGCACGAGACGCTGAGTGCGGACGACCCTGCCGGCGCTGCGAATGAATACCACTGGGGTGGCATGGCCGGGACGCACTCATGGATGGCGCCGAAGGCGAATCTGACCGGCATGTGCATGACGCAACGGATGCCGGGTTTCTGGCATCCGTTCAGCCACGAGTTCAAACGCTTTGCCTACGATCTGGCCAGTGCCGGGTAGAAATTAAGGACCTATTGATGACCGAACCTGCCGAGACCCAAGCACCGGCGAGCTCCAACGCAAGAAACCTGATCTTCAAACTGGTGACCTGGGTCATCGCGATCGGCTGTTTTTACCTGGTGTATACCCGCGTCGAAGCGGCTGCTGCCCGTGAATCCATGAGTGCCGCTGATTACATGATTCGTTTCTTTGGCGAGGCGGACTGGGGCATGTGGCTCATGATCATGGTCCCTTATTCGGTGTTTTTTTTCGTGGTCGACGCGCATGCCACCTGGCGGGTCATCCGCTGGTTCAACACACCGGATATCCGCTTGCGCAATATCCTGCCGATACGTGCCAGCGCCTACATTCTGTCCTTAGTGAACGAACAGGTTGGCAAAGGGGCGATGACGCTTTATCTGCTCAAGCGCTACAAAGTACCTGGCTGGGAAGCGCTGTCATCGATGATCTTTCTCGGCTTTATGGAGATCTACCAGTTGCTCATCTTCAGCGCGATTGGTGTGCTGATCGGCTATGAACTGGTGCAGGAGGCGTCGACGATGAGGCGTCTCGACATCATTCTGCCGGTGGTGTTCATCATTGCATTTACCTATCTGCCGCTGCATATCTGGTACTTCAGCGGTTCGCTCCTCAAAAACTCCAAGCTCCGCGATAAAGCGCTTCTGCGTGCCTTCCGTCAGGCTAAGCCCACTCACTATCTGCTGGTTTTTCTGTTCAAAGCGCCGAACCTGCTGTTTGCGGTTCTGGTCTACACAACCGCCCTGAAGCTGTTTCAGGTTGACGTTGGTCTCGGGCAGATGCTCGCGTTCCTGCCAGTGATCTTCATGGCTGCGGCATTGCCGCTGCCGTTTCACGCTGGTGCGCTGCTGTTGTGGACGGTTCTGTTCCCGGACTATCCGGAAGTTGGTGCATTCAGCCTGGTGATGCACACGTTCTTCGTGGTGTTCAATGCGGTGATCGGTGTGTTGTTTCTACCGAAAGCCAACAAAGAACTGTTCGGCGATGAGGAGGCCAGTCAGGCAACTGGTTAGTGAACAGTCAGGTACGAGTATTGGCCCAGGCGATTGCCCGCTCCGACATTGAAACCAGGGTGGTTGCAATCAATAGCCAGCCGAGCAGCATGAGCAGGTGGTAGTCAAACCATCGAAACTCAAGTGTTTCCACCACGACCATGACCCCGGGAACCACAAAATAGGCAACGCCATTGATCCGGCCGAGCATACTCGTGCGCAGTTGCTGACCCATGAGAGCCTGCGAGTCCAGGGTGTATTGAATGAACGCAGCCGGGATCAACCCGACCAGCAGCCACGGGGCGTGACCATGACTGACTACAGCGGCGACAGTAAGAGTCACAAAAAGTGCATCTGTGGCGTGATCAAAGAGGCCGCCGAAGGCAGTGGCCTGGCCCAGACGACGGGCGATCCTGCCGTCCAGAACATCGCTTGCCACCGCCAGAAAAAACAGAACGAAGGCAAAGAGCCAGACTTCGCCCACGATCGCCAGGGCCACGAATGGTGCGCTCAAAAGGCGCAGCGCCGTGAGGGTGTTTGCCAGTGACAGCCAGGAATTCATGGATGACGAAACGCCACTCCAGCAGCGGTAAGAGTGGCTCCATCCTACGTGATAGACGGCTGAAGTGTCGCGAGTGCTTGGCCTGCAACAACCTGATAAGGAGAGCCTGAGTGGCACCCATTGCGATCACCGGGGCAAATGGTCATCTGGGGAAGAAGTTGATCCAGCGACTTTGCGGCTCGCCCCTTCGTGCTCTGGTGCGAAGCACGCGGGCCGCAGACCAGGTTCGAAAGATCGCGGGTCACGATGTCGATGTCCGAATTGTCGATTACACCAATCTCGCCCAGATGCGCGATGCCCTGGCCGGATGCGAGCGGGTGGTCCATCTTGTCGGCATCATCAAGGAAGGGGCGGCAGCAAGCTACCAGCAGGCGCATGAGGCGAGCTGCGAGGTGTTGGTTGAAGCGCTACGCGGAAGCAGTGTTCAACAGATCGTTTATCTGAGCATTGTCGGATCAACACTCGAGGCGCTCAATGCCTGCCTGAAATCGAAAGGTCAGGCACAACAGATCCTGCGTAACGGCACAATCCCTGCGGTGGTATTGAAAGTCCCCATGGTGCTTGGTGAAAACGACTATGCGACCGCTGCGTTAAAAAAACGTGCGAGTTCCCGTCTTGCGCTGATGTTCAACGCAAACAGCATGGAACAGCCGATCTACGCGGGTGATGTTATCGCTGCAATCTGCGCCATATTCGAGCGGGTCGTGGGGCCGGCAACCTTCGACCTGGGGGGACCGCGCTCGCTCACCCGGCGCGATCTGACAGTGCGTGCTGCCGCGGTCCTGAACAACAGTGTCAGAGTCGTCTCATTACCCCTTGCGCTTGGCATGCTCGTGGCACTGGGCCTCGAACGGTTGGCCAACCCACCCATCACCCGAGCCATGCTGGGGGTGCTGGATCACGACGATCAGATCGACAACCAACCTGCCTTGACTGCTCTCGGCATCAGCCTCACACCGCTCGAGGAGACCCTGACCCGGGTTTTTCAAACCCCCTGACCGGTCATTCGATTCAGAGTTTGGGTCGCATCACATAAAGGCTTGATTGAATCCTTTAGTTTTACGGGTGGCTAGGTGTGCTCACTCGCGCGCCCTGGTGAAACGTGAGGAAGTTAAGCTCGATGGAAGGACGACAGGCAGAAAAACACAGCGCTCTGGCTCTGGTGGCAGTCAACGATGACGAAGAAGCATCAGGTGTACCCAGTGAAGCCAGCCTGCAGGCTGAGCTGAACAAGTGGCGTGAGCGGGTCCCGCGACTGGCCGCTGCGTTGCGCGAAAAAACCGAAGAAATGGAAACGCTCAAGAGCCGCTACATCGAGCTGACTGAAGCACGCCCCCCTGCTGCTGACGGGCGTTTGACCGACCTGGAAGCGGAACTTGCCGAAAGTAGCGCGAGAATCGATCTTAAGATCGCCGAGATTGCTCAGCGCGATGATGCCATCAGATTGCTGCAGAACGAACACGATGCGTGGAAGGTCAAGTGCGAAAGAGTCAGCCGCTTGCTTGACGGGCAAAGCACAGAGATGTTGACCCAACGATCGCTGGCCGAAGAAGCCAACGAGCGCAGAATTGCGGTCGAGGCACAACTCGCGCAAGCCGTGCGCAGTGAGCAGACCGCGCGTGCACAGACTGACTCGCTGACCAATCGCAACGCCCAGCTCAAAGAAACCACCGACATGGCGAATCAGCAGATTCACATGCTCGGTGAAGACCTGGCGCACCTTAAAGCACAACTCGCTAACCATAACAGCGCCGAAGTGGACGAATTACGCGCTGAGGTAGAAAGGCTCACCCAGCAGGAGAAGATGCTGCGGTCTGTGCTTTCGGAAACTGAGCAGAATCTGTTGGTTCTCCAACAGCATGATCACGACACAAAAGAACAGACACGGCAGGTTCGGGCGGAGCTCGAACGCGCGGTACAGGAGACGCACCACGTGCAGCATCAGGTGGCGGTCGTGAACGCAGATCTGCAGGCTAAAACCGAGGCCTGGCATAGTGAGCGCAACGATCTGACCGATCAGAACCTCGAGCTTGAACAGATGTCAGCCGCAGAAAAGAAGGCGCTCTTGCACCAGATTGCTGAACAGGGTGATCTGTATGAGCGTCAGGAACACAAATTCCGTGTGCTGTCGACAAAGTTCATCCGGCTGCACGAGGAGCTGAAAGGTCTGACCGACGAACGCCAAACCCTGACTCGTGAAGTAGCGCGGCTAGGTTTCGACGACAATGAGCGGACGCAGGCAATTAACAAGGCAGTGGACGAAGCCAGAGCGAGGTTTGAAACGGAGTTTGCACAGCAGCTGGAACTGGCTGATCTGCAACAGCAGAAAGTTTCGGAACTGCTGTCTACAGTGCAGGCACGAGACGCAGAGATCAGTCGCCTTGAGAGCTGTGTGACGCAAGCACAGGAAGCCAATCACCAGCGCGAGCATGAACGGGCTGCGCTTTCCGGTCAGCTGACCCAGACGCGGTCGCGTCTTGCCAAAATCGAAAGCCACCTGGATGACAGTGGAGAGCTCATCAGCAAGCTGGAAAAAGACAACCAGGAACTGAAGAGTCGGTTGGCAGATGCGCGTGAAGCGCCTGCACCCGCGTTCCAGGCAGAAGGACTGAATCGCCCACCGGTTAACGCGGTGGATGACTTCACCAAGATCAGAGGGATCGGACCCAAGCTCGCGATTCAGCTGCATCACCAAGGGGTGCTTTGTTATGACGACATCGCTCGTCTTGACCAAGCCGCCCTCGAGCTTGAATCGCACCTTCTCCATGCCTTCAGATCGCGGATCATCCGTGACAGCTGGATCTCCCAGGCACGGGCCCTGAGCGAAGCGAAAACCCGCTGATCACCTGTTTGGGTGCCAGATATCGGCCCTATTTGCGGTCGTTGTGTTTGTATTCAGGTCAACAGAGGGTATAGTCGCGGCCACTTGTGTCAGGCTGTCAGCGAGCTGTTGGCTAACAACTTGACCATTTGAAAGTTCGAAACCAGTCAACAAGTTAAATAACAGCCTATGAATACAGATTCCAGCGTCGAGGACGCTCGAGTTGAGATTGGACAGATCGACGTTCGCCTTGATGGCGATGATAGAAGAACCGAGAACGAACGACGTAAGAGTGCTCAGGGTCTCTATGAGGTCCGCGCAAGAAGAGAAGGCATTGTGACGGACAGGCGTCTCCAGGAGCGCCGAACCAGTCCAGCAGGCCGAGTCTGGGACGCACTGTTTCGTCGGGTTAAGTAACGGTTCTGCTATAAACCTGACCACGGGAACACGATGATGTTGCAGGCGTGTTGCTCGCGGGATTGCTTCCCCGTTAAAAAGCTCCCCTCCCCCCACACCTGCCTGCACTGATGGCTGCCCGGGTAATCGTCGATCTGGATGCGCTCGTGTGGAACTACCGGCTGTTTACTGACAAGGCAGCGGGACACGTTGGTGCTGTTGTCAAGGCAAATGCTTATGGCCTGGGGTATGCGGCCGTTGTCGAGGCGCTGATCGATGCAGGTTGCACGGACTTCTTCGTTGCCACACTCAACGAAGGTCTGAGTGTACGCAGTCTGTCTGAGCAAATCAGGATATTTGTTTTTGAAGGTGTACCTGTTGGCAAGGTCGATCAGTTTGCCCAGGCATCCCTGATCCCGGTGCTCAATTCAGTTGCGCAACTCGAACGCTTTCGTGGTTGTGCATCTCCCGCCGCCGTGCATGTCGATACCGGCATGATGCGGCTGGGGTTTGACCCGTCGCTGGATCCGTCTGCGCTCGATGGTGTAGACGTAGTCCTGCTGATGTCTCATTTCGCCCTGGCCGATCGGCCGGATGATCCAGGCAATTCACAAACAATCGAACGCATCGGCGAACTACGTAGCCGGTTTAAAGGCATACCGGCGAGCGTGGGCAACTCTGCTGCGATCCTCGCCGGTCTGGAAATGCCAGGCGATCTGGGCCGGCCGGGGATCGGTCTGTACGGCGGAAATCCGTTCAGTCTGCAGGTCAATCCCATGCGTTGTGTTGCAACGCTTGAGGGTTCGGTCCTACAGGTGCGCGAGGTCCCGGCGGGTACGCCGGTTGGATATGCGGCCTCGTACGTGACTGACAAGCCAACACACCTGGCCACGGTAGGGATCGGCTATGCCGATGGTCTGCCTAGAAGTCTGTCCAACTCAGGTTCTGGGTTTGTCAGTGGCCAGCGGGTCCCCATCGTCGGTCGTATCTCGATGGATCTGACCATGGTCGATGTAACCGGTGTGAGTGTCAGCGAGGGAGACTGGGTTGAATTCTTCGGCGCAAACATCACCCTTGATGAACTGGAGAGGGAACGTGGCCTCTTCAGTTATGAAATGCTGTCCCGTCTCGGTAACCGCGTCGAGCGGATTTACATCGGTGGGGATTCCGCGACATAAGCTTTTGCTGCGGACCAGTCTTCAAAGGCTCGACGCTGGTCATTCAAGGCGCGATAGGCGGCTGCGCGGTTAAAGTACAACGTTGCAATGTAGACCGGTCTTTCGGCCAGCAACGCGCTGTAGGCGTCAATTGCACTGTGTATCTGACCGGACTTTAACAGCACATTTGCCCGATTGATCAGCAGGCGTTCATCCGCACCGAACGCGAGTGCCTGATCGAGATCAGCAAGAGCGTCTTCCCATCGGCCAGCTGCCGAGTAAATCCGTGCACGATTCGCATAGGCAGATTTATGGTAGGGGTACAGGTCTGAGCGGTATAAAAGATCGCTACAGGCTGCTTCATCACCGTTGAAGCAGCTCCCGCTCCAGGCCTCATTGGTTTCGGTGCGCTGCGTCTGTGCTGCGTCGGAAGTTGTGGCCGATGTGTTGTCTCCGGCGAAGTCCGGATCACCGGCGGTGGCTGCGATGCCGGTGCCTGCACACAGTGCTGCGATCACAAGAATGGACAGGGCTCTTTTCATGCCGGGGAGTCTACGCATGGTCAACAAAGAGATGAAGCGGTTACACTCTCGCGGCAAAACTGTGGGGGTAATACGATGTCTCGGATCAACTCGAAGGGGCTGCTGGCCGGAAAAGTTGCAGTGATCACCGGCGCCAGTCGGGGGATCGGCGAAGCCATTGCCTTGCGTTTTGCAATGGAGGGCGCTCGGGTGGTGGTCAGCGCCCGGACCGTTGACCAGGACGATCACTACCTGCCCGGAACCATCAAAGCCACCGCAGCCAGAATCACCGATGCCGGTGGTCAGGCCCTGGCGGTTCGAGCGGATCTGTCGATCGCCGAAGACCGACACGCCCTCATCAGCACGGCGCAGGACCATTTTGGATCGGTAGACATACTGGTCAACAATGCAGCGATTACCTACTTCATCCCGGTAGAAACATTTCCGGAACGGCGTTTTAGATTGATGATGGACGTTCAGGTGTGGACACCGTTCGAACTGTCGCAACTGGTTCTGCCAGGCATGCGTGAACGCGGCGAAGGCTGGATACTCAACGTCTCATCCCACGCAGCCATCCACCCCGACAAAACCCTGCCCGGGCGCGGCAGCACCGTCTATGGCATGTGCAAAGCTGCGCTCGAACGGTTTACCACCGGTCTTGCGCAGGAGACCTACGACGACAACATCGGCGTCAACGTGATCTCGCCGGGTCTGGTCGCCACACCCGGGGTCATGCACCACAAGCTGATCAACGAAACGAACAAAGACCGGGTGACCCCCGTGGAGCACATGGCTGAGGCCTGTCTGCGGCTTTGTCATGGTGATGCGAAGAGGCTGACTGGCAGAATTGACTACGCCGATCAGGTGATGGAAGAGTTCAAGCTTAACGCAGCTGAACTGATCTAGACCGGCGCCGACTCAAGCGCGGATCGGCACCTCGGTTCTCTTGATCACGGTGCGAAGCGCGAAGCTCGAATGGACCCGGTCCACGCCTGGCAGGCGGGTGAGGTATTGACTGTGGATGCGTTCGTAATCGCGCGCGTCCTGCACGATGACCCGCAACAGGTAATCACTTTCTCCTGACATCAGATAACACTCCATCACCTCCGGCAGGTTCTGAACTTCCCGTTCAAAGGCCGCCAGATTGTCCTGCTGCTGGCGCTCGAGGGTTATCTGGACGAACACATTGTCTGGAAAGCCGGCCATGGTCTGATCCATGAGAGCTACGTACCCGCGAATCAGACCACTGGCTTCCAGCGCTTTTACGCGGCGCTGGCAGGCTGACTCGGACAGACCGATCCGTTCCGCGAGCAGCGCGTTGGTGAGCTTCGCATCGGACTGCAGAGCGTGAAGAATTCTCCGGTCAATACGATCAACGTTGGGTAAATCTTGCATACATATATTCTTATGACGGTATATCTTGCGTACTAGACACTTTATTTCTGCGAATCGCAAACTCTACCCGCCTGCCTGAGGCTATTGTGGCGGTCATTGGCATAGGTCTTTGGACCAGGAGTAAATGTTCATGCGAATTGGTGTCCCAAGAGAAATCAAAAATCAGGAGTATCGGGTTGGTCTGACCCCTGAGTCGGTGGCTGAACTTAACGCAGCGGGCCATCGGGTGGTCATTGAAGCCGACGCTGGAGCAGGCATCGGGTTTGAGGATGCTGATTATCGGCAGGCGGGCGCAACGGTAGCCAGTGTGGACGACGCCTTTGCCGCAGACCTCGTGGTCAAAGTGAAAGAACCGCAACTCGTTGAATGTGGCCGTTTGCGCCCCGGTCAGATGCTCTTTACCTATCTGCATCTCGCTGCAGACCCGCAACAGGCAGACGCTCTGATGCATTCCGGGGTCACCGCGATTGCCTACGAAACGGTCACTTCTGCCACCGGTCAGCTGCCGCTGCTGTTGCCCATGAGTGAGGTAGCGGGGCGCATGTCGATCCAGGTGGGGGCCCTTGCCTTGCAGAAATCCA
>JAQBYL010000541.1 GCA_027622495.1 Pseudomonadota bacterium | reverse complement strand
CTTTGGTCTGGATAACCTCTGGTTCTAGGGTAGGAAATTCAAATGCCTTATAAACCTCTGATGCTGTGGGTAGCTTGTTGCTTCTGCATTGTCGCTGTTGCGCCTGCGCTGGTCTTTGCTGAAGAGGCCGAAGGAAGCCCGGAGGACGGGCCCATGGAAGAAATCGTGGTGATTGGCCGCCTTCAATCAGCAGCGACTGATGTGGTTTCCGAGCGGCTTGAACAGGCAGTACCCGTCGACTTCCTGGATGCCGAGAGCATCAGCCGAGCCGGCGATAGTGATGTTGCCTCGGCGCTGCGCAGAATGCCGGGCCTGACGCTCGTGGCTGACAAATTTGTCTACGTCCGCGGTCTCGGCGAACGCTACTCCAGCACGCAACTCAACGGTGCTTCGGTACCGTCGCCGGATCTGTCCAGAAATGTGTTGCCGCTGGATATTTTTCCAGCTGAGATCCTCGATTCCATCGCGGTTCAGAAAGGCTACAGCGCTGACCTGCCTGCCGCCTTCGGCGGTGGCAACATCGACATCAGAACCAAAGGTATTCCGCTCGATCGGATGTTCAGCATCACGCTGAACACAGGTTGGAACACCAACAGTTCGGACCAGGGTTTGAGTTACAGCGGTGGTGGGGACGACTGGAAGGGCGAAGACGATGGCAGCCGGGCCTTGTCGCCGGTTCTGAGTCAGGCAATCCAGACCTACCAGGGTAGTTTTGGCGCTCCGGACATCCTCAACATACTGCGCCGTGATGGGTCCCAGCTATATTCACTGGCGGATGCACAACAGATCAATCGCGAACTGGCGACCCAGTTGAACCGCAACGTTGATGTACGCGAAAAGGATCTCGATCCCGATCTACAGGGCAAACTTACCGCCGGCTACCGCTGGTTTTTTGGCGAAGACTGGGAAGTCGGGTTTCTGGCCACCGGAAGTTATGAGGATCAGTGGCGCAACACCGACCGCACGATCCGCCGTGTGTCCAATCCAGACACCGACGTGAGCAGCGGTAGCCGTACAGTCAATACCGTGAACCTGACCGGTATGGCGAGCATCGGGGTCAAGTTCACCGACGATCACGAAATCCAGACCATGGGCCTGTTCATCCGGAACACAGAAGATGAAGCGGCTATCTACACGACCTGTCAACAGGGGCAGTTCAACGATTGTGCAGTGGGCAGCCAGGGCCGAATCTCTGAAGTTCGCTATGAAAACCGCGATTTGGAGGTCGGCCAGATAAAGGGCTCGCATACGCTGGGTGATGCGACGCTCGATCTACTGCCCGGTTTTCTCGACTTTGTGCAGGTGGTGCGCGGGCTCGAGTTCGGCTGGTACTACTCCGATTCCGAAACGACCTCGGACATACCCAACGAGGTGCGTATCAGCGCCCAGGACAGTTTAGATCCCGCAACCGGTCAGATACTGATGACCAGCATCCGGCAGTCGGGTACAGCGGGAGATTTCCGCTGGTCCGATCTGACTGACCAAGTCCTGAGTTACGGGTGGGATGTCAGCGCACCATTCTATGGCAGCGGCTGGGATGTCGAGCTTGCTGGTGGTTATGACTACGTCGAAAAGGTACGCGACTACCGTCAGACTTCCATGGGCCTTGGCAGTACGTCATCGGGGTTCAGCGCAATCTCCGGCGGTACACCGTCGCAGGTATTTTCCGATGCCAACATACTGGATCCTGTCAACGGCATTGCGCTTCTTCTCGGTGTGGGAGGTTTCGGCCTGGAGAGTTACTTCGCCGGTCAGATAACGGACGCCGCCTACGGCAAGTTCGACCTGCTGTTGGATGAAACATGGCGGATTTCCGCTGGCGCGCGCTACGAAGAATTCCGTCAGATCTCAGTCCCCGTCGATCTGCTGAATTTTTCCGGCCAGCGGATACCGCTCAGCGCCGACGAGATTGCCCGCGGTGCCATTTTAGAAGATGACTGGTATCCGTCTGTTGCCCTGACCTACATTCTGCCCGGTTTCTGGGCCGAGGAGTTTCAATTCCGTTTCGCCTGGAGCGAAACGGTGGCACGGCCGGATATCCGCGAGGTGTCACAATCCACCTATATCGATCCGATCACCGATGCGCGTGTGCGAGGCAACCCGCTGTTACGGCCATCTGATCTTTCCAACTACGACATACGCGCGGAATGGTTTTTCGAAAGTGGCGACAATTTCACCGTGTCGCTGTTCTACAAGGACATCGACTCTCCTATTGAAACGGTTCAGGGGGGGGCGACGGAAGACAACATCCTGTTCAACTTCGTCAATGCCACTTCAGCCGAAGTTTACGGGGTTGAATTCGAGGGCTTGAAAAACCTGCGGTTCATGGCAGATCTGGTTGGCAGATGGGTTAAACAGTTCTACGTGGCGGGTAACCTCACCCTGAGCGAGTCGAATCTCGATATTGTTCCGGGTCAAGGTGGTGTCGGTAACATCACGAATGCCTCGCGTTCCCTGACCCAGCACTCCGACTGGGTAGCCAATGTGCAACTGGGGTTTGATTCATTCAACGGCAGGCACGGTGCAACACTTGTCTAC
>JAQBYL010000540.1 GCA_027622495.1 Pseudomonadota bacterium | reverse complement strand
AATGGCACGGTGGGCCGCTCTGGTCCGGCCTGATGTCGATGTGATTACCGACGCCGTGGCTGTTGAAGATGTCCCGCTTGCCAGACTGCGTTGCGACATCATGGCGAGTTGTGTCGACTCGCGTGCTGCACGCCAGGTCATCAGCACCTGCGCACGCCGCCTGAACACTGTGCTGGTGGATGCTGCAGTACAAGGTGAACACGGTCTCGCCCGAGTTGCCATCTACGGACCGGCACCAGATCAGCCCTGCCTTGAATGTCGCTGGAGCAGCGACGACTACGCCCTGCTCGAAGGGGCCACTCCATGTAATCCCGTCAAAACAGCAGAATCATCCGGGCACCGACCCGCAACTGGAGCACCGGCAGAACTTGGTGCACTGGCGGCCGCCCACCAGGCCATGGCGATCAGAGGACTCCTTCGAGGCGAGCGTACATTGATCAGCAACGAAATCTTCATCAATGCACGTCAGCAGATCATGTACAGCGGACGGTTTGCTCACAACCCAGCCTGCCGTTTTGATCACAAGGCACTGCACCTCAAGCACGCACATGATCTTAACCAGGAATCCAGCGTTGCAGATCTGATCGAGGCGTTCGCGCCACGTGCACTCAGTGTTGAGGGCCACGCATTCATATTCGACGCAGCCTGTCAGGTTTGCAGATCCTTCGAGCCGGTTGCTCCCCACCTGTCGCGAACGCTCAGGTTACCGCCCTGTGGGAAGTGCGGCGCCCAACGGGAGGCGTCGGGTCTCACATCACGCGAAAAACTCAACCTCGACCGAATTCCCGCAACCCTGACACTCGCAGATACCGGCGTGCGCGATGGTGACGTGTTAGCGCTGCATCACGTCACCAGACCACGAACCCAGGACAACCTCTTTATAGAAATAGGCCACCAGCATGATTGATCGGATCCTCGAAAGTTTTCTCCAGCAACAGGGCGTGCTGGTGCAGGCATTCTGCGACGGCAGTTCGCGTCTGCACTGCGAGCTGATTCAAACCGACGAATCACTTCCACCCAACCTCTTTTTAATCCGGCTGACCTGTCAGCACACCCTATTCGAAGGTGACGAGATCATCGTTTCAGATGAACCCTGCACGTTCGCGATCCATATGCCTGAAGACTATCTGCGTCGACCGAATCCCAACCCCGGGCGGATCCTCAGTCTGATCGAGCCACGAATGTGCGCACACCCCAATATGCAATGGCCCTTCATATGTGCCGGGTCCATTGCGCCGGGCACCGACGCTGTGGATCTGATTCTGCGGGTTCACGACCTGCTCACCTATAACCAGTTCACCCCCCGTGAAGACGATGCTCTGAACCAGCAGGCGTGCCGCTGGGCTCGGGAACACATGAAGGATTTTCCTCTGGAAACCCGTCCGCTGCGGGATCTGCAACTGTCGGCTATCACCCATGAGCCTGAAAACACCGATTTCACCCTCGAGGCAGCGAAGTGAGCATCGAGCAGTGCATCAGCAGCATCGGCGGTGAAGTCCTGGATCTCAGCCCTGGTTTTGCCACGGTCCGGCTGCAGCAGGGTAACCCCCCGGTAGAAGTCCGTTCTGAGACTGGCTGGACGGCGCTAACCAGCAACCTGGTCATGCCTTTTATTGATGATCCAGCGACCCAGCCTTTCTGTTACCTGCCCAGCCAGATGTGCCATCCCAATGTGAAGTTTGCGCTGGTTATTGACGATGCGACCTGGTTGCAGCTTCGAGCTGAACTACCGCTGGATCCAACCCGCAGTGATGATAATGACTGGTTGCGCGGAACATTGAGCCAGTTCGTAGACGTGCAGACAAACCTTCAGACACATTCCAAGGTCACTGACCAGAAGACCGACCAGTCTCTCCAGAAATCAAATTCGAACGACGCCGAGATACTCGCGAACCGAGCGTCAATCGAGCATATCCAAAGCATCGTCGCAGACCTGGGCTTCACAGCCGTTGCCGTCGATGAAACCTGCCTCAAAATTGAAGTCGGCTCGCGAAACCAGCTGCGAAGAGTTGTCATTCAAACACAAGCGCAATCCTGCCGGGTGTCGCTCCCGATCGGGACTGGCGACGCCATCACGCTCAAAGAACCGATGAAGCGAGCGGTGGGCCGCTTCCTGCTCTGCTGCAGCGCAGACCTGCGCTTCGTCCGCCCTTACGCACGCACCCACGGTGACGAGAGCACCGATGCGGTGACCATCGGCTTCGAGGTGCATCTGCCACCTTTTCCCAGGCCAGAGCACGTGGACCACGCGCTGAAAGGGCTGATCACAGCAACGCAGCAATATGAAACCGAAATCGAAAATCTCGCGACAGAGGCGATTCTGTCTTCCGCCTATCTGCGCCTGACCGGCGGCTCCGCCGCCACCCCCAACCTGACTAACCAATAAGGAACCAGTCATGACTGCATACGATAAAACCATGGATATCCATGTACGCGACGTCGCAAGCCAGCGACCCTATCGAGCGCGCGGCCTGCAGGCCGGCCTCTCGGTAGGTGATCTGGTACGCAAGCTTTCTGAAAAGATGAACCTGCCCAGAACCGATGCAACG
>JAQBYL010000539.1 GCA_027622495.1 Pseudomonadota bacterium | reverse complement strand
AAGAAGTTCAGTTGGCGCTGCAGGGTGAGACGGTCAGTCGTCTGCGCTACAAAAATGAGTATGTGGCGGGTGCGCCGCTCGATTCGATCAGCCGGACCAGTCGCGTGCGCGTATTTGTGAGCAGCCCGATCCGGGTCGATGGGGTTCTGGTGGGTGCGGTGATGCTGTCTCGTACGCCACCGGGTATTGTTCAGGCACTCTACGCCAAACGCTGGCTGCTTCTGCAGGCGATGGGGTTGCTGCTGGGCCTGGTTGTGGTCATGTCACTGCTTACTTATCGATTGATCGCCCGACCCATCAGTCGACTTGCCGAACACGCATCCGCCATCGCCAGTGGGCAGGAACATGCCGTCAGAACCCAACCAGCGCAGCGCGCACGAACACTCGAAGTGGCCCGTCTGCAGGAGTCGCTTGAGAATATGGCGGTAACGCTTGAGGAACGCGCCAACTACCTGGTGGATTTTGCCCGCCATGTTTCGCATGAATTCAAAACACCGCTTGCAGGCATCAGCGGGAGCGTTGAACTGCTCAAGGATCATGGCGAAGACATGGATGCAGACACACGCGAGCGATTTCTCGGCAACATTGCCGATGACGCTGATCGTCTGCACCGGCTGACCCAGCGTCTGCTTGAGCTGACCCGGGCGGAACTCGATGTCGCAACCCGTGTGACATTCCGTCTGGAGGAGGTAGCGGGTAAGTTGATTGAGGGAAATCAGAGCCTTGATGTGCACGTCAGCCCTGCCTCTGCGCAGAGTTTGATCAGCGGTAATCCGGATGCATTACTCGCAGTACTGGAGATTCTGGAGGAAAACGCAGCTCAACATGGCGCCACCCGCTTGTCGATTGATGCACAGAAGGTGGATGAATCGGTTCTGATCAGTGTGAGCGACGATGGCGAAGGTATCTCTGCGGGCAACCGGGAGCGCGTGTTCGAGCCGTTTTTCACCACGACGCGTAATCTGGGTGGAACGGGTCTGGGTCTTTCGATCGCAGTTGCGCTGTTGAAACCAACTAAAGGTGTGCTTAGTCTGGCAGCATCCGGTGATCAGGCTGGCGCCTGTTTCGTCATCCGCGTCGACTCAGGTTGAGCGCTTCGCGTGCAGAATGTTAGAGGCATCAATGGTCATCCCCGACATACTGGGAACAATCGCAGAAATCGTCATTACCATCGCGGCACTGATGGGCGTGATTGTTGTCTTTAATCCTTCCAGATCGAGGGAAATGTACTATCGCATACAATGGGTGTTTACCGTTGCTCTGATAGTTCTTGCTGCCCTGTTAGCACCTCACCTGTTGATCGGGTTCAGTGACTCTCCTGCAATCGTCTTTGGCCTGCCGTTAGGTTTTCCTGGTGCGGGCTATTTCTGTATTCTCGGATTTGGTCTGTGGCAGCAGGCTTCAGGATTGACAACAAAAACGGTTCAGACTTTCTTTCGAGTGCTCTTTCTCTGTGCCACTGCTGGCATTGCGGTTTCCCTGTTGTTGTCTTCGGCAGATGTGCTTGTTCCACGGTTACCACAGATGCTGATCCTTGGTGCAGCCTGGGCGATCGTCATAGTCACCATGGGCTTTGTCTCAAGCATCCGGGTCGGAACCGACACCTGATATGTGGCAGCTTAGTGAGTATGTTGACGAACGGATTGAGCAATGGGGGATGACAGGCAATGAAAAAAGAAATCAAAGACTACCTCGCTGCGATTGAGGGCGAGACGAAAAAGAAAGACTCGCTGTCATTGGTGAGCATGATGGAAGAGGAGACCGGGTTTAAGGCAGCTCTGCACGGCAAGATAGTCGGCTTTGGTCTGTATGACTACAAGTACGAAAGCGGGCGGGAAGGAACTGCCATTGCGACGGGTTTCTCCCCGCGCAAACAGAGCATCACTGTTTACATCATGCCGGGTTTTTCCAGATACGAAAAAGAGCTCGCGAAGCTCGGCAAGCATAAAACCACAAAGTCCTGCCTCTATATTAACAAGCTGTCCGACGTCGATGAGAAAGTCCTGAGGAAAATCGTCAGACTGTCGATTGTTGATATGTCGAAAAAATACGCCCTTCACGGACCTCGGGTACCGGCGGTTAAGGCCAGGTAATTCTTTCACGATGCAATTCACCAGACATCTGCGTGAGCCGGTAATGCGGGGAGAAATTACCACCAGTATTCGCATCTGGATCAAACCCAGAGCGAAAGCGGGTGGACGCTACCGACTGCAGGACGGTTTTGTTGTGGTTGATGCAATCAGACAGATAGACTGGGATGGAATCACACCGGGTCTGGCCAGAGCGTCAGGCTTTTTGGGGGTCGCTGATCTTCTGAAGACGGCCAGACACGGCCGTGGCCAGAATGTGTATCTGATTAATTTTCACTACGAGCCAGATGCCGGCTGCTAATATGCGGGTTTAGTCTGCCTTTGTTTGATGACCTCCAAACCCGCTGCTCCTGACGTTGCCATACCGCTGCTGAGAAACAGAATCTTCCTCACGTTGTTGGGGGTGGGGGGGCTGAACAGCACCGGGCGCTGGCTCGAAATGCTGGTCATTGCGATATTCGTTCTG
>JAQBYL010000538.1 GCA_027622495.1 Pseudomonadota bacterium | reverse complement strand
ACACGGGCGCTGGACGCTTCATTGGGTCACGTACAGAACAGCACCAGCGGTCGTTCCCGGTTAAGCTTCTCGACCACTTCATCGAACACATCCAACGGCACCCGTATGGCGCTTACGATGGTGTAGGGATCAGCATTGAATTCCATGCGTTGACGCAGATCGACAACCTGCACCGGTTCACCGGCCTGGATTCTCGCATGCAGATCCAGCGGCTCCACCCGGCGACCACGTAAGCTGCGCAGAAACAGTTGTCGCTTGATGATCTTCCAGATCAGCCAGCTTGCTGCAAGTGCTGCGATCACGGTGAAACTGAGCGCGCCGTACTGCGCAATCACCCGGCCGATCTCGGCAATGAACTCGTGAGCCCAGAATCCCGGGAGCAAAAAGGCAAGGCCATACAGCAGTGATCCGATCGTGTTCACCAGCATAAAACGCCATATGCTCACTCCCAGCAGACCTGCCAGCGGCGGTGCAATCGCCTGTAGACCCGGAACAAATTTTGACAGCAGGAGAGATGCGGTACCGTGGCGATGAAACAACGATGTAGTGCTGCTTATGCAGGTATCGGGTTCGAGCGAAATCCGGCACAGGACAGTGAGGACCTTGTTGCCATGACGAACGCCAAGCCAGTACCAGAAGAGGTTAGCAGGGACACAACCCAACACGACGATCGCCAGAGCAATCCAGACGTTCAGGTGACCTTCACCGGCAAGGGCACCGGCTGCCAGAATCATCGGCAGTGCAGGGATCGGTAAGGCTAACTGGTCAAGCAGCACCCACGCGAGCAGAATCCAGTAACCATAGTTAATCAGCAGTTCAGCGAAGGCTTCCATGGAATCAGGTCGGGTTCCACAGCACATCCGCGGATACCTGGGCAATATTGCGCAGGCCACAGAAAGCCATGGTCAGGTCAAGCTCGTTGGCGATGATCTCAAGTGTTCGATGCACTCCGGTCTCGCCCATTGCACCCAGACCATATATGTATGCGCGCCCGATCAGGGTGCCGCGAGCGCCTAAAGCAAGCGCCTTGAACACATCCTGCCCGGACCGGATCCCACCGTCCAGCCACACCTCAATTTCATCACCCACCGCATCAACAATAGATCCTAACACGTCGATTGTTGCCGGTGCACCGTCCAGCTGACGACCGCCATGGTTAGAAACAACAAGCGCATCCGCCCCGCTTTGAACCGCCATCCGCGCATCTTCAACATCGATGATCCCTTTGATCACGAGCTTTCCGCCCCACAGGTCTTTGATCCACTTCACATCATCCCAGGATAACCTCGGGTCGAACTGGCTGGCTGTCCACTTGGAAAGAGAACTCAGATCGACCGCCTCATCGATGTGACCGACGATGTTGCCAAAGTTGCGCCTTGAGGTGGTCAGCATCTGAATGGCCCAGCGTGGTTTGGTCGCGATGTTTATCAGATTAGTAAGTGTCGGCTTTGGTGGCGCGGATAAACCGTTCTTGATGTCTTTGTGACGCTGGCCAAGGATCTGCAGATCGACAGTCAGAACCAGGGCCGAACACTCTGCCGCCTTTGCCCGTGCAATCAGTCTTTCGATAAACCCGCGATCACGCATGACATACAGCTGAAACCAGAATGGCCTGCTCGCGTCTCTGGCAACATCCTCAATTGAACAGATGCTCAAAGTCGAAAGGCAATAGGGCACGCCGAAGCGCTCTGCTGCTCTGGCTGCCTTGATCTCGCCGTCGGCACACTGCATGCCGCTCAAACCCACAGGTGCCAGTGCGACCGGCATCGCGACGGGTTCATCAAGCATGGTGCTGCTGATCCTGCGATCAGACATATCCACCATCACCCGCTGGCGCAGTTTGTGCCGTGTGAACGCCTCAACGTTGTCGCGAAAAGTAGTTTCGGTCCATGACCCGGACTCGGTGTAGTCATAGAACATCCGTGGTACGCGACGTTTATAAAGTACCCGCAGGTCTTCGATACAGGTAACAGCGCTCATTTTTTCTCGGTGCGATAGTCAGCCAGATCCGCCTCGCGCGTCATCTCAAAAAAATCCACATTCCGATAAGGTGAGTTGACCACGATCCGACCACGCGCATTGCGGTAGTAGGTCTGCATGCCTTCATGGGTCCAGACCATCTGTTCGTGGGCTTTGTCGACTCCCCGGTTGTAGGCGTCATGCACATCCTGTCGACATTCAACCGACGCGAGGTCCGCGGCGGCCATTTTGCGTATCACGTCCATGATGTAATGCATCTGCATCTCCACCACGAAGATGAGACTGCCTCCATGCCCCGGCTGCAGGTTAGGTCCATAAAGAGTAAAGAAATTGGGGAAATCGGGGATCACTGTCCCCATATAGGCCTGAGCATTATCATCATCCCAGACTTCACGCAGCGTCCGACCGGAACGGCCGACAGCATCATAGGTTGTGATGAAGCGCAGAACATCAAAACCTGTGGCGATGATCAGCACATCAGCCTCGAACGCATCACCCTGCTCGGTGATCAGGCGATTACCATCGATTTTCTGCACCGCGTCGGTCACCAGTCGGACGCTCGGATTGCGCAGCATC
>JAQBYL010000034.1 GCA_027622495.1 Pseudomonadota bacterium | reverse complement strand
CTGGCAGCACCGGAAGTAGTTGTTATAGAGTAACCGGCCAAACTGGGACGTCACTTGTGTAGTGGATCTATCACAGATCTGAGCGGATTGTGAGCGAACTTCTCTTTCCAGAGTCGAGGGGTGAGTTCATCCACCTGTAGTGCCGGGTGCTGGTCAACACGTTGCAGCACATCGACGAGGTAGGTGTACGGATGGACACCGTGTAACCGGCAGGTCACCAGCAAGCTCTGGATGATGCCGACGTGTTTCGCACCCAGCTCGGTCCAACAGAACAACCAGCTCCTGCGTCCCATCGGGATCGGCCGTAACGAGCGCTCCAGATGATTGGTGTCGATCGCCACCTCCGGATCGCTCAAGAACACCTCCAGACCCGCGCGACGAGTGCGAACGTATTGCAGGGCGCCACCGATCTTGTCTACCGACGTCCACGCCTGCTGGCTGAGGTCTTCGCACCACTGCCAGAATGCAGTGACCACCGGCAGACTGTTGGCCACCCGGTATTCGAGTTTGGCATCCCCGTCGAGCGCCCGCTCGCGAATAACCCGCTCATGGCGATACAACTCGCCGATCCAGATCAACGCATCCCTTGATTGCTGCGGGTTTGAGCCCTCGGCACGCTCGAACTCGCGCCGTGTATGCGCCCAGCAGCAGGCATGCGTCAACGCGTCGATCCGACGGGCGTATTGGCTGTAAACTGACGCCCCATCTGACAACAGGGTCCCTGGTTGCCAACCTTCGAGCAACGGTTGCAGCGAGTCAAAGCCCTTGGCCAGGGTGAACGGAAAGACGATTTCGTCATCCTCACCATAAATCGGCCAGAAGTACGATTGTTTGAGTTTGCCTTTGTGGCCTTGTACCCGACCGGCTTTGATGGGGGTTTCATCCATCGCCAGGACGCGGCTTCGCAGGATGTGCTGGAACTGGGCGTCGTAGATCGGCGCCAACAGATCAATGGTGCGTCGGGTCAGCTGTGTGAGGGTAAACCGGCTCACGGTGACCCCACCTTGTGCCAGCCGCTGATGCTGGCGATACAGAGGTAGGTGATAGAGGAACTTGTCGAGCAGCATGCCCGCAAGGAAGCTGACATCGGCGAAGCTGCGCTCTAACACTTGTGGTGCGGTGGCTGCGGTGACGATCTTGCACGTGTCCTTGAGCTTGATCACCGGGCGCACGTACTTGAGGACTTCGTAACTTGAAGGCAGCTGTGCCAGACGATAGGTCACCTTCTCGCCGATGCGTTCGTACTGAGTGGGATCCAGGTCTTTGATCTCAGGACAGGGCAACTCAATCTCGCGGACCGGGATCGAGGCGTCGAAGCGCAGACCGGTATCGGTCACGGTCTCAGCAGATCGAATCTTGCGGCGGCGGGCCGGTTGGCTGGGTTTGTTGAAAAGCGGTGGGGCAGTTGGCTGCGGTGCCAGATCGGCCAGCAGATCTGCCTGGTGAACCAGATCGATCTCGTGGCGCTTCTCGGACTTCTCACCGAAGATCTGGCGTTTGAACCAGTCGAGTGACTGCTGAAGGGCGCTGTTGGCATCGCGCAGCCGCTGATTCTCCTCTTTGAGCTGAGCGTTTTCACTGGCAAGAGACGTTGATGACAAGCGCACAACAACCGTAATCAGAATGCGGCTATTCTACTACAACACCGTCATGGATTGTTCGTTTTATCAGTGTTTTTACACCTATTTCTTGATTCATGCTGCGCGTTTGCGGCGTCGCTGGATCACCAGGTCAAAGCCTTCGATGAGGGCGGTAAACTCCGTCGTCGACAGCGTCATGGGACCCGCCTCTATCGAACCCAGGCGCGCGTAACGACCTTGTTCAAGGCGCTTTGACCAGATGCAATAACCGCCCCGATCAAAGTACAGGCACTTCATCTGGGTGCGTCGCCGGTTGATGAAGATAAACCCGTCACCACAGTTGGGGTCGCGACCAAAGTACTGTCGAACGCACGCCCCTAAGCCGTCATAGGATCGACGCATGTCGGTGGGGGTCTGGCACAGCCACAGATGCAGATCACGGGAGATCATCCCTGACGACGCAGTCGCAGCGTCATGCCATCGCCAAGATCGAGTTCCATTTCCCAACTCGACACACTGGGGCTGACTTCACCCTCGAGCGCAACAAAGCGCGGTGCGGTGGGTGTTGTCTCCACGAGCCGTTGCCGACGAAGCCACTTTGTAAAGGTGCTCAGTGCAACGTCAGTCTCATGACAAAACGCTCGTGCCGACAGTCCGCTTTCACGGAAGTCCGCAACAATGGACGACCACTCCGATGCGCTACGTCGACGACGACGCTGGTTTATTGACATGTAGATCCCCGCTTTGTTGATTACAGCAGGAAATTCTATGATCGATATCGCAGCAGAGGAACTACGGTTTAGTTTGGCCGGTTACCCAGCAGCGTCCTTGCTACTCGACCCGTTACATCCAGAAAGGCCAGGTCACTCACTTTTTGCGTGGTGCGATTCAGACGTTCAGCCATCTGCTTGCCCACCGCATACAATAGATCCGTATGCTTCTCAGACAGTTCCTTGAACTTTCCGTAGGACAGTTCAGCAACTTCGCATTCAGTCTTGGCTTTAACCCAGGCCGATCGCGGTGTTTCGTCTGAGAACAACGGCATTTCGCCGAAGAAGTCACCGACGTTGAGGTAGGCGACAATGATTTCACGCCCGGACTCGTCTTCTACCAGAACCGTCACCGATCCTTTAAGAATGTAATATATCGAGTCGCTCTTATCGCCGGCATAAATTAAAGTACTTTTGGCTGGATACTTACGTCGATGCGCGGCGGCGAGGAACGCATCCAAGTGGGTATCTTCGGTTTGCTGTAAGGCTGAGTTCATGTGGAATCCCTTAGCCATCAGGGGTCTTTTGACACCCATGCTCATGTGAGAGCTTTTCTCTGCAAGCATTTCGTTGCGCTCCTTCGTAACAATTAGCTTGGAAAGAATACTTGCACAGGCTTGTGAACAAGTTCGAGAACTGATCGACAAACGGCACTTATTCACAGTACGAATGGTCGTCAATCACAGCAAAGAGCGCGATGGGCTCACGGGATTACAACTTAATACACTGCGGATGTGGTGATGCACGCAAAAATACAATGGCTGGACAATGTTCACTTCGAGGCGACCAGTGGCTCTGGTCACCGCATTATTATTGATGGTCCGCCGGATTCCGGTGGTCAGAACAAAGGCATGCGACCCATGGAGATGATGTTGCTCGGGCTGGGTGGATGTACCTCGTTCGATGTGATGAACATTCTCAGGAAGTCGCGCCAGAACGTGAGTGATTGTGTGACGCAGTTAACAGCCGAGCGTAACGACGAGGTCCCGCAGGTGTTTACCGACATCCATATCCACTTTGTGGTGACGGGTCAGAACCTCGATGAAAAAAAGGTCGCTCGCGCAATCAGCCTGTCGGCGGAAAAATACTGTTCTGCGTCGATCATGCTGGAACGCGCCGGTGTGAACATCACCCACGATTTTGAACTGATCGAGGTGCCGTGATGGTAGAAGACAAGAACCGAAGGCCATCACCTCATGCAGGGCTCCGCCACGTGGCCCTCTTTGTTCGTGATCTGGATGCTTGTGTTGCCTTCTACACCCGCTTGCTCGGCTACCAGGTCGAATGGCATCCGGATGAAAACAACATCTATCTTTGTTCCGGGAATGACAATCTGGCCCTGCACCGGCAAATGAGCGAACCCGAAGGAGCGAGCGTTCAACGCCTGGACCACATCGGCATTCTGCTGGCTGACCCTTCCCAGGTGGATGAGTGGTATGACTTTCTGGTGAAGCACGGTGTGCGCATGGCCCAGCCCCCAAAAACCCACCGCGATGGTGCCAGATCGTTCTACTGCCACGACCCGGACGGCACACTGGTTCAGTTGATCTATCATCCGCCGCTGTCGGCTCAGATCCTGTAGGAGGTCTCGGTCATCACCCGGGACACCATCCGCATGAGGCCTTTAACCGACTCGGAAAATTCATCTCCACCGTGCGCGAGGGCCTGCCGGCCATGACGGGCTTCGTCCTGGTGCATCTGTTTGAGGATTTCGCGACTGCGCTGATCGCCGGGTGGAAGGCTTTCGAGGTGATCTTCAAGATGAGCACACACCTGATCTTCGGTCGCCTCAACAAAGCCCAGGCTGACCTTGTCGCCGGCCATCCCGGTCAATGCCCCGAGCGTATACGAAGCCAGATAAAACAACGGATCCAGAACGCTGGGCTTGGCGTCGAGTTCGTTCAGACGCTGGCGACACCAGGCCAGGTGATCACCCTCTTCATCCGCCGCTGACTTCAGCATGGACCTGGTTTCGGGGTCCCGGGCAGTGGCCGCCTGCCCTTCATAAAGTGCCTGCGCACAGATCTCACCGGTGTGATTAACCCGCATCAGGCCCGCCGCATGCTCGCGCTCCGTGTCGTCAAGCGTCCCGTCCATGGTTTTTCCGGCAGGGTTCATCCGGGCTGCCCCAGCCTGGCCGGTGAGGGTTTTGAGCCCCCGGTCGAAGGCAAGAATGGCATCTTCGATCAGCGCCATCAGTCGATGATCAGGTCGCGGGTGATCAAAGCACCCTCTACAATCGTCGCAGAACAGATTTGAAACACGTGCGCACCGCCTCAGCATCAACCGCTTCAGACAGGCAGGGTAGCTCAATCTTCCGGCGAAGCAAAAGCCTTGCCCTTTTCGCGAAGGAACGAACATGGCCGACACAAAAGACCTGAGCATGATTCTGGATGCAAAGATTCCCGTCGTGGCAATCGAATCCCCCGACGAAACTCAGGTGCTATCGCTGTTGCTGCGCTTTGCCATGCAGCGCCATCTGAGTTTTTATGAGTGGAGCGCTACGCGCGGATTGCGGCTGGCCGGGTTTGGATCGCAACCCGACGCAGAACTTAACGCGTCTGATCCGCCCGAGCTGCTTGCTCACATCGCCCGAACGCCCGGACCTGCGCTGTACGCGTTGTGCGACTTTCATCCTTATCTCAAGGACGAACCGCTCCACATACGCTATCTGAAAGACATCGCGCAGGATTACGAGAAGCTTCAAAACACCATTGTGCTGATCAGTCACGAACTCAAAATCCCGCCGGAGATCGGTCGTATGACTGCAGGCTTCAGTCTGAGCATGCCCACCGACGATGAACTGATGAGCCTGGTCCGGTCCCAGGCAAAGGAATGGTCTTCTCAGCACGCCGGGCGACGGGTTAAAACCGACCAGGCGACACTGGACAAGCTGATCTCCAACCTGCGCGGTGTTTCTCACGCCGATGCCCGGATCCTGATCCGTCACGCGATCTTTTCCGACGGGGCCGTCACCGAATCTGACATACCCGAGATCAACCGGCTCAAATTTGATCTGCTCGATACCGAAGGGGTTCTGCACTTTGAATACGACACAGAAGTGTTCGGCAACGTCGCCGGTCTGCACAATCTCAAACGCTGGCTCAGTCTGCGTCGTCGGGCATTCATTGAGAACACTGCTGACAAACCGCGTGGGTTACTGCTGCTGGGTGTGCAGGGCGGGGGGAAGAGTCTGGCGGCAAAATCCATTGCCGGCTTCTGGGGTCTGCCGTTGCTGCGCCTGGATTTCGGTACGCTGTACAACAAGTTCTTTGGCGAAACCGAACGCAACCTGCGCAATTCCCTGAAGCAGGCAGAACTGATGGCGCCGTGTGCTCTGTGGATGGACGAAATCGAGAAAGGGCTGGCCACCGGGAATTCAGATAACGCAACTTCAAAACGGGTGCTGGGCACCCTGCTCACCTGGATGGCTGAACAGAAAAAGGCCGTATTCGTTGTGGCCACCTCCAACGACATCACGGCCCTGCCCCCGGAGCTGATCCGCAAAGGGCGGCTCGATGAGGTGTTCTTCGTGGACCTGCCTGACCACGAAACCCGGATGGAGATTTTCCGCATTCATCTGAGCAAACGCGATATGAACTCACTGGATTTTGATCTGGGTATGCTTGCCGATACCGCGGATGGCTTTACCGGCGCGGAAATCGAGCAGGCAGTGGTTTCAGCACGGTATCTGTCTTCATCACAGGATCAACCCACGACAGTTGATGATCTTGTTGCAGCGCTGAACCGAACCTACCCCTTAAGCGTTCTGCGCGCGGAAAGTATTCACGGTCTGCGAACGTGGGCTGAGGGCCGTACCGTTCCAGCTTAAGAGTTCAGATCGCCACTGCCGGATCGAGCACGTGCACATCGAAACCGCGTTGGGTCATTACAAACGCAACCAGCGCGCGCGCCGACCAGTCGCCGTCTACAACCAGGTAGGGGGCCTGCGCGTCTAACCCGATGAGCTGCTCACGCAGCTCAGAGCACTTCACATGCAGCGCTTCAGCCCGACCGGTCACACTGACCCAGATGCGATCATTCATCTGGGCGGTTCGATTGAGGGTCTGCCTCAGAACAAGGTCGAGGAACAGCGATCGGGGCAGGCGCATTACCGAACCTTCCTGCAACATCGTGACGGTTGCGTTGCGCTGTTTGTCTGCAATCAGCGCATCTTCACCAAAAAAAACTCCCGTCTGGAGCAGGCCAAGGGTCTGACCCGATCGGTGCACCTGTGCACGACCCGTCTTGATGACGTAAAACCCATCCTGAGGATCCCCTTCGCGTATGACATCGGCCCCGGAAGGCAGGGTGATCTCGCGCATGGACTTCAGAATCTGCTGCCAGGCAGCCGGAGCTAGGCGTTGCATGACGCAGGTGTTCAAAAAACGGTCTTCCCAGCTTTGCTCGCAGGTTTCGAAACTCTGATCACCGAGATCATCCATGTCACCCAGCAGAAAACCGATCGGTCGGGTATCGACGTGCAACATCTGAACCGGTGTGAGGGTGCTGATGGTTTCGAACCCGGGATAAACCGAATGGCGCGCGCGCGGGTGACCATGACGTACAACCAGATCGGGTTCGCCGACCCGCAATGTGCCACGAAGCAGAAAGTAACTGCCCGACAGTCGTCTGCCGGATCGCACAAGCGGCCGGTTAGCAGGCAGATTTAAAATCTGGGTGTGTTCGGCAATCGTATTGAGATCGCGCCAGTCGCGCTGACTGAAATCCTGAAAACGTCTGAGCACACGGGCTAACATGAGACGCAGTGTGAAACGGGTGCACGCAAATAACACTGCGCCAACGCCATGCGCCCGGGTGCGACATCAGAGTGTCAGAGTGTAAAAAGGTCTACCTCTGCTCCCGTGCTACTGCCCGGTAACCGATGTCATCCCGATGATACTCAGCGCGCCAACTGATCCGGGCAACACCCGCATAGGCACAGGTTTGCGCAGAGGTTACAGTTTCGCCTAACCCGACCACGCACATCACCCTGCCCCCATTGGTGACCACCTGATCACCGCTTAAGGCAGTACCTGCATGAAACGCTTTTACCGAGCCAGTATTCACATCATCGAGGCCGCTGATGGGATCGCCTTTCGCATAATCCACCGGATATCCACCCGCCGCCATGACAACACCAAGCGCTACCCTCGGGTCCCAGGCAAGCTCGACACCGGCAAGATTTCCGTTCACTGCGCGCAGGCACAGATCGGCAAGGTCGCTACGCAGGCGCATCAATACAGGCTGCGCCTCCGGATCGCCGAAGCGGGTGTTGAATTCAATGACTTTCGGTGTGCCATCAGGCATGACCATCAGTCCCGCGTATAGAAAACCCACGAACGGTGAGCCCATCTCCTTCATGCCCTTCATGGTTGGCTCGATCACATCGCGTACTACGCGGTTGTGTATTTCGTCGGTGATGACAGGTGCCGGGGAATAGGCGCCCATGCCTCCTGTGTTGGGGCCCTTGTCACCGTTGTTGCGGGCTTTGTGGTCCTGCGAACTGGCAAACGGCAGGGCAACATCGCCATCGCAAAGGCAGATGAAACTCGCTTCTTCACCATCAAGAAATTCTTCGATGACGACGCGACTGCCTGATTTGCCGAACGCCGTGCCCTCGAGCATGTCGCGCACGGCATTCAACGCTTCATCAACGCTGCGGGCGACGACCACACCCTTCCCGGCGGCAAGGCCATCAGCCTTGACCACAATCGGTGCACCCTGTTTGCGTATATAGGCCTCGGCCTGCGCAAGATCGCTGAACGTCGCGGAATCGGCAGTTGGGATGTTGAATCGCTGAAGAAAGGTTTTTGCAAAAGCTTTGGAACCTTCCAGTTGTGCTGCAGCACGGGTCGGTCCAAAACAGGCAAGCCCACGTTCGGCAAAAAAATCTGTCACGCCGGCGACGAGGGGTACTTCGGGCCCAACCACCGTGAGATCCACCTGGCGGTCTTGAACAAGCTTTACCAGCCCGGCGAAATCTTGCGCATCAACCGCGACGTTTTCGATGCCGGGTTCCCGCGCTGTTCCAGCATTCCCTGGTGCAACCAGAACCTGGGTAACCCCGCTGCTTAACGAAAGCTTCCAGGCAAGCGCATGCTCGCGGCCGCCCGAGCCAATCACCAGTATCTTCATCTCATCCCCCCGCGTGCCTGTCGCGTATCAGTGCCTGAAGTGTCGCACCCCAGTGAACACCATGCTGATGCCATGTTCATTGGCGGCATCGATGACCTCCTGGTCACGCATGGATCCGCCCGGCTGGATGACAGCAGAAATGCCTGCCTCGGCGGCTGCATCAATACTGTCGCGAAACGGAAAGAATGCATCTGAAGCCATGACCGATCCCGGCACCTCAAGGCCTTCTTCCTGGGCTTTGATCGCCGCAATTTTTGCGCTGATGACCCGGCTCATCTGACCCGCGCCAACGCCGATCGTCTGGCCATTGCGGGCGTATACGATCGCGTTTGATTTGACGAACCAGCAGACCTTCCAGGCAAACATCAGATCGAGATACTGCTGATCGGTCGGTGCCTGCTGCGTCACCACCCGCAGGGCTGAGTCATCCAGACACAGATCATCAACGCTCTGAACCAAGAGACCACCACCCACCCGTTTAAAGTCCATGATCGCGCGCGATGCTTCGAACTTACCAGTAGACAGAACCCGTATGTTTTTCTTTCGAGCAGCGGCTGCGATCGCACCTTCTGTCAACGATGGAGCCACAATCACCTCGGCGAACTGACGCTCGACAATTGAGGCGACGGTTTTTTCATCCAGCTCGCGGTTAAACGCAACAATCCCACCGAACGCCGAAGTGGGATCTGAGGCAAACGCAAGGTCATAGGCAGCTGCCACATCGGCTGCAACGGCAACCCCACACGGGTTAGCGTGCTTGACGATCACGCAGGCCGGTTGATCGAATTGTTTCACGCACTCGAGAGCAGCATCCGTGTCTGCCACATTGTTATACGAAAGGGCTTTACCCTGATGCTGATGAAGGTTGGCAACAACGCCACCGGGGGCGTTGGTCTCACGGTAAAAAGCAGCCTTCTGATGCGGATTCTCACCGTACCGCATGTCTTCAATTTTCTGATACGCCAGCGTAAACGTGTCGGGAAGCGGATCTTCCTGACCCAGATAACCCGACACCGTGGTGTCGTATTGCGCGGTATGACGGAAGGCCTTTACGGCAAAACGGCGACGCATGGTGAGATCGGTTGCGCGGTCTTCGGTGATCGCGGTGATAACTTCGGCATAATCAGCCGGGTCGACAACAACCAATACATCCTGATGGTTTTTTGCTGACGAGCGCAACATGGCAGGGCCGCCGATGTCGATGTTCTCGATGGCCAGATCCACGGTGCAGTCGGTGCGGGCGATGGTCTGAGCAAACGGATACAGGTTCACCACCACCACATCGATCGCGTCGATGCCGTGTTGCGCCATGATTTCGTCATCAATACCGCGGCGGCCGAGAATGCCACCGTGGACCCTGGGGTGCAGGGTTTTGACCCGCCCATCCATCATCTCCGGGAACCCTGTGTAATCGGCCACCTCAGTGACTTTGATGCCAGCATCCTTGAGGGTCTTGAAGGTTCCACCGGTCGACAGAATGGCTACCCCGGCGGCATCGAGGCATCTGGCCAGATCCAGCACGCCGGTCTTATCAGAGACGCTGATCAGCGCCCGACGGGGCTGAACTCTTTGATCGTTCATGTTTCTCTTTATATCTGATGGGTAATTGCAATCAGGCCGCCTGTGCAGCAACCCCTGTCTGATTTCGCAGTCGTACCACGGCATCGCGCTGCTGCTCGGCGCTGACCGCCGTGATCACATGGCGGATCACCGCCCGGTCAAAGCCAAAGCCGGTCAGATAGGCAAGCAGATGTTTGCGCGATATCCGCACGCCCTGCTCGGAGCCGTAAAACGCATAAATCAGATCCAGATGGCGCAGAACAATCCGCCACCGAACATCGCGCCCGGGAGCCAGCCTTCCGGCCATCTCACCCAACATCCAGGGCGCGCCGATCGCACCCCGGCCGATCATCAGCCCGCTGGCATCGGTCTCCCGGAGAACCTGCTCTGCATCCGCGACACTCACGATGTCGCCATTGGCGATGACCGGGATGTTGACGAGTTGCCGCACTTGCGCGGTACATCGATGATCAGCGCTGCCATTAAACCGACAGGCACGGCTGCGGCCGTGGATGACGATGCTCGCTGCACCGGCCGCCTCAATACGCCTGGCAATGTGGGGTGCGACGCTATTGATACGATCCGGCCCCGTGCGCATTTTGACCGTCACCGGCACTGGCACCGAAGCCACAACCGCGCTGACAATATCCTCGACCAGACCTGGATCGGACAGCAACGCTGATCCGGCCAGCTTGCGGCAGACTTTCTTTGCCGGGCAACCGAAGTTGATATCGATAATCTGCGCGCCATCGGCCACGTGCCGCTGCGCCGCTTGCGCCATCTGCACGGGGTCGGATCCGGCAATCTGAACCGCCACCGGATCAATGCCCTCAACCACAACCCGTCTGGACCGGGACTTGGCTGAATTCCACAGCTGCGGTTTGGCGCTGACCATTTCGCTGACCACATAGCCCGCACCACACTCCCAGGCGATCTGCCGGAACGGCGCATCCGTGAGGCCCGCCATGGGGGCCAGCAGAATGCGGCTTCTGAGCTCATATGGACCGATGGAAAGTGTGGTTGGCACGCTATCGGAGGTCGAAAAAAAGGGGTCCAATCATACCTTGCGCAATCCCAACCACAAGCGCCCCGATTTCGACCGCCACCCGTTAGTAGAACTTTACGAAGTAGTTCACCGCGTGTTCGCCCGGGTCGCGGATTTCCAGGGAGATCCGAATCGGGGTCGCAGGTTGCATGAGGGTTTCGTTCTTGAGCTCACCGGCCAGGTACTCACCCGGCTTGAATCGTCTGCCGGCAACCAACGTCCCGTTGATGGTGGTGAACGTGAGTTCCACCATCGGAAAAGGCTGCGGAAACTCAGCGAGATTGATGATGACGGCATCCACCACCAGCGCATCCGGGCGCTCCGGATGGCTCTTGACCACAACTTTCTGCGCATTGATACGCTCCACAGCCTTGAGGACCGGCACCTCGCAGCCGAGCTGCTCACACAGCCGGAGGTAATAGCTTCGATAGACCGGGTCACGGGCGAAGGCCTCACGCTGCCACCAGATGATCTGAATGATGAGTGCACTGGCGGCCAGAAGGGCGAGCAGCCACATCCACCAGCGCGATCGCTGCGGTTCGACGCTTTCAAACAGAACCGGATCGAGGGTGCCCAACGCTTCATCGGCGAACCGGTTATCGGGGGCTTGCTCGTCTGGCTCACCGTCAAAATCAGTGCGCGGTTCGAGTGCTGCTGCAACATCCGCATAGGTGTCGAGCCGGGCATCCCGGAAACGCAGGGTTGGTTCTCCCGCCGGCTCGATTGACGCCTCACCCATCAGATAGGCAACCCCTTCGAATACCTTCAGGCAGGAGCCACATCGAACTTTTCCGCGGGCGCTGTTCAGCTGCTCATCTGTCACCCGGAAACGGGTGTTGCAGAACGGACACTCGGTAATTCTTGCTGAATCACTCATACCTGTTTTCGTCCGCCTGTTTTCGTCCGCCATCCAGTCGAACCCACTCCCCCTGAACGCAGCTTTTCAAGGCAAAACCGGCATATGCGCTGCTGACCCGTTCAGCCTGATTGGTGAGGAGCCCGGACAGGACAATCCTGCCGTGATCGGCAACGCAAGCACTCAACAAAGGCGCCAGATCCACCAGCGGATTTGCCAGGATGTTGGCCACAACCACATCAAAGCGTTCCCCACTGTCGAAATCGGTGTTGTTGCAAACGGTCAGATCACTCTCGCCCAGGCCATTATCTGCGGCGTTGCTCGCGGTTGCCCTCAGAGCCTGAGGATCATGATCCACACAGACCACGCGATGAGCACCCAGTAGCTTTGCTGCAACACCGAGAATGCCCGAACCGCAGCCGAAGTCGAGGACCGATCGATCTTTCAACGGCTCCCGCGCCAGCCAGTCGAGGCACAGCCTGGTCGTCGGATGCGAACCGCTGCCAAAGGCGAGCCCCGGCTCGATCGTCAGCACCACGCCGTCAAAGGTGTCGGTTGCCCGATCCCGATCCACCACCCACAGGCGATCGGCAAACACCTCATCAGCCGCGTACCGACGCCATTGATTCTGCCAGTCCTGATCTTCGACGAAGTCTACGTTCACAGGCCGGCCGTGCAGTTCGTTCTTGATGCGGCGAAGGTTGGTCTCGAGATCGGTTGCGCCACTCAGGTCAAACAGCGCTTCGAGTTCATTGACCACCCCCAGTGGGCGTGCGCCCGGTGACAACTCGAAGATCGGGGTGGTATCTACACTTTTAGTACTCACGGCTTGCGCACCGTTGGCCATCAGCATGTCGGTGAGCGGATCCACCTCCGCGGCGCTGGCCTTGACCACTACTTTGAGCCAGGGCATATCAGCCGATACGGATCAGAGCCTGACCGGTCGTGATCGGTTCGCCGTCCATGACCAGGATTTCCACGCAGCGACCCCCTTCTAAAGCGGTGATCTCATTCATCATTTTCATGCTCTCGATGATGCAGACCACCGCACCGGAGGCGACCTCGTCGCCAACACTTATATAGGGGGCAGCGCCTGGTTCAGGCGAACGGTAGAAAGTCCCTGACATGGGTGCTTTGATGGTCGCGCGGGCTGAAGGCACCGCGACGGCGGGTTCAGCCGCCTTTGTTGTCGGCTGCGTAACCGCTGCGGGCTGGGTTGCCCCGGACCGCACGATTCTGACCGCCTCTTCGCCAGACTTTACCTCAAGCTCGCTGATGCCGGACTCTTCGACCAGTTCAATCAGTTTTTTTATCTTGCGTAGATCCATAGCCGCCACTCCCCATCAGCTCGATTTTTCAATTGCCGCCTGTACCGCAAACTCGTAGCCGCGTGCGCCCAGACCGGTGATGACTGCCACCGCAATATCACTTAAATACGACTTCTGGCGGAACGATTCACGGGCGTGCACGTTGGACAGGTGAATTTCTATGAACGGGATGCCGACGCCCAGAAACGCATCGCGCAGAGCAATGCTCGTGTGCGTGTAGGCCCCGGGGTTGATGACAATAAAATCCACGCTATCAGTTTTTGCCTGCTGGATGGCTTCAACCAGAACATGTTCGGCGTTGCTCTGCTGCGTTTTGAGCTGATGCCCGCTGGTCTGGGCCAGCGCCATCAGCCGCGCATTGATGTCGGCCAGGCTGTCAGAGCCGTAGATTTCTGGTTCGCGGCTGCCCAGGAGGTTCAGGTTGGGTCCGTGCAGGACCAGAATATTCGCCATCTGAGATCTCCAGTGTGCTTCTGGTGGGGCATTCTGCAGTAATTGCGGCGGCTCGTCGATGTTCGGACGTTTTCGCCTGTTTTGTCAAATAGTAGCAATTTCGCCGATTTTGGCCGCGGATTTGCCGACTATACGACTATTGACGTTTTCGAGGATGGCTTTCAGATGGGCGCTCAGGCGGGCTTCACCGATTTCGCCCTGGACCCGGACGTCCCTCATTTCGGTCCCATCTTCGGCGAAAAACACCAGGCTCGGTGGACCGAACAGGCCCAGCCGATTGAGCAGCGCCTTGTCTGCCTCGTCGTTGTCGGTGATATCCGCACGCAGCAGAACGAACTTCTGCAGGTGCATTTCCACCTCCGGTGCCGGGAAAACCGTGCGCTCCATGACTTTGCACGAGATACACCAGTCCGCATACAGATCGAGCATCGCCGGCCGGTTCTGTGCCGCCGCGATCACCAGTGCCTCATTCAGCTCATCAAGCCCTTTCACCGCGACCCAGTCGAGCTCGTGCTGTTCTACTCCCCCTTGTGCCACCGACACGGACGAACCACTGCCCAGACGCGCCAACGGGTTCAACGGATCCTGAGCTCCGCTTGCGGCGCCGATCAGCAGTAGAACACCGTAGGAAATACTGAACACGCCGAGCGCTTTCCACAGCTGCCCCCAGCCCTTGCGTGGCGAAAAGTCCAGACCACCCAGATACACGCCGGAACCGATCAACAGCGCAGACCACAGCGCGAGGGAGACAAAGGGCGAAACCACCCGTTCCACCAGCCAGATCGCAACACCAAGCAACAGCACCCCGAATACCGCTTTCACTGCGTTCATCCAGACCCCCGCCCGGGGCAGGAACTCGCCGCCACTTGCGCCGATGATCATGAGTGGTACACCCATTCCCAGCCCCAAAAGCAGCAACGCGCTGAAGCCTAAAACCGCGTCCCCCGTAGCACTCAGGTAGATGAGCGCGCCCGCCAGCGGCGCGGAGACGCAAGGCGAAACCACGAGGCTCGACAGCGAACCCATCACCAGCACGCTCAGGTATTTACCGCCTCCCACCCGCGAGCCAAGGTTGTTCATCGCGTTCTGAAAACTCTGCGGTAACTGCAGTTCGTAAAAGCCGAACATGGAAAAGGACAACACAACAAACACCACGGCGAAGGTGATCAGAACTGGCGGCGATTGCAGCGCCGCCTGTAAGTTCAAACTCGCACCAAACAAACCCACCAGCAGCCCCACCAGCGCACAGGTCAGCGCCATGCCCACCACGTAGGCCAGTGAAAGCGTAAACGCGCGGGTTCGATTCAAGCCTTCGGCTTCGCCGACGATAATGCTCGAAAGAATGGGCACCATCGGCAAGACGCAAGGGGTGAAGGCAAGACCAATGCCGGCGAGGAAGAATATGGCCAGAGCGCCCAGAAAACTGCGCTCTGACAGAAGCGAGGCGAGCTGTTGTTCTTCGGTGGCCGGAACCACGCGGCCAGAGGTGTTCGACCGGGGACTGGTTGCATCGAGCCCGAGCACCGGCGGGCTCTGAACCGCAGCGCTCTTAGCGCCCACGCTCAGGGTGAACCATCGGGTTTCCGGCGGATAGCACAGCCCATAGTCCGCACAACCCTGATAGTTGATCCCCACCTCGATGGTTCCACTGCCCCGCAGAACGGGCACACGGGCCGTAGCCTCGTGGTAATAGACTTCAACTTCGCCGAAGTACTCGTCGACCTTTTTCTTACCTGGCGGTATTTCTGCCGCCCCAAGCTGAACACCAGAGCCTTCGCGCGTTTCAAACGAAAACCGATGTCGATACAGGTAATAGCCGTCCGGCATTTCCCAGCGCGCGAGGATTGCGCCATCTGATCCGACCGCCGTGCTCAGCACAAAGGCTTCGTCTACCGGCAGGAAATCGGGCTCTTCCTGCAGCCAGGCGCTGTTCCCCGAGGATGAGAATTCTGACTGGGCCGCATGAACCCCGGTATTCGCCAACAACATGGCTGCCAGGATCGAAACGATGCGGGCAAGTCTTTCTGGGATGTTCACCTGGTGCGTCCCTTGGTTGAGTACGTCATGCATAGGTGCGACCTCGAAACGACGTTGGAGTTCGCGCGGGCATCGCGCAATATACCCGATTTGGCACGCTTAAGAGTGTGAAGCAGGTACTTTGGTTCGAATCCCCGGCATGTCCCACTGCTTGAAACTGCTGCTCGCTGCATGCGTGGCTGGCGGCTGCGCGCTTATTGAATCGCCACCGCCCGAACAGCCGGCTGAACCGGTCCTTGGGCCGGTGCAGCTCGCCGACGCCGAACCAGAACCTGTCGCGGAGCCCGACCAGGCCTACTATGCGCTTCTCGATTCGGCTGAAGCTGCCCTCCAGGACGACCATCTCACCTATCCCTACGACGGCAGTGCATGGCAGTTGTATGAACGAGCGCTGCGGATCATTCCAGACAACACAGAAGCCATCCGCGGGGTTGAACGAATTGCCGAACGCTACGTAACGATGGCCATGGAAGCGGCACAGCAACGCAGCTTTGGCACGGCAAAATCGATGCTGCAACGAGCCAAGCTGGTGAATCCCGACAACCCTACCCTTAACGCGGCCACAGCACAGATCAGCCTGCTGGAAGGAGCCAGCCGAACGCGCGTGGTACTCGACAAACAACTGGTCAGCGGCCGCAGTCAAATCGTTTCACAAAGCCTGCACACACTTGGTTCTGCGGCTCG